>JAITRI010000037.1 GCA_031288455.1 Puniceicoccales bacterium | reverse complement strand
CAACCAGAGTTATCTCGTTAAAATTACGTCCAAAGATAGTAAATTTGGGTCAATGATAAAAGGCTTTCCAATATTTGGAAAGTTCCTTGCCGATCGCTTCGCCAAAAATACAGTGGAAGTTGCTGACAAAACACTCGAAATCTCCGGCAGCGCCAGTAGCATTGCCAAAGAAGTAGGAAGATTTATCAAAAATAGGGAAAAATGCAACAGAATCTTTGACATGGCATCACAAATAAAAAATTGGGACTTTAACAAATCGGAATTTTATTCTTCTGAAGAAGTGGCCTTTCCCACAGAAAATTTTAAACATGCGGTGATTCGCTATGGAGATATAAGTGTCAAGTTTTCTCCGTTCAATGCACTGAAACACATGGCAAGAGACACAAAGGATGCCACTCTTTCCGAGGAAGAGATTAAAAAACTCGTAGATTTTTTGCAGCAAAATCCGCTGAAAGACATAAGAATAAACTATAATATGAATGGTAAGAACGATATAATAACCATCAATCAACTGGCGCAGAAGATTGGATCCGGCGACAAATCCGACGCTCCTGAAACGGCGAAGGAGATATGCGATTATTTGGCCGCCATCAAAAGCAATTTGGCGGGGCAGGACGCATTCACTCAATTGGATGCCAACACGCGGCACTTTCTCACAAGTAGACAATAATTTCCACATCGGCCCATGCAATTGCTGAAATGGTGCATTTGCGCAGCTGATGGGATTCACGTACGGTCCAAAACGTGACGTCGAGATATCTCTCCAATGGAATCAGCGGCAAGGAAATTCCTCTCGCCATTGCAGCGTGGGCCCTACACCCAATCCGCTGCCATTGGACGATCCGCTGGAACATGCCGCAATGACTATATGTGTTGACAATGGCAATTATTAAAATTTGTTGTGTGCAGTCGCGCGCGCTGCGCAATGCCCTCATCGTCTAGCGGCTAGGACGTTGGATTCTCATTCCAGAAACCGGGGTTCGATTCCCCGTGGGGGTACCATGCGCGATATTTGCATCGGGCCTCCTGTCCCAACCGCTGCGATGGTCATTTTTTTGTGCCGTGGGCGTGCCGTATGCTGCCGATGCGCGCGAGTGCCAGCGCACGACTGTCGTGGCGGCTGACTGTGATCGAGTGGAACGCGTTGCCGGTGCCATTCTCTGCGAACGTCGGACGGACGGACAATTCCGCCCCGCGGCAAGCGTGTGCCCTCACAGCTGCCATCCGATCAGCGCCGCGACCATTCCTTCCGCCATTAGACGTTTGCAGGTGGCAGTGTCAATGCCGCGGCTCATCGCATAGAAAATTGCCGCCTCGTCGATGGTCCCCGTTGCCGCTCCGTGTGAACATTTCACGTCGTTGTTTGCGATGTTCAGCTGCGGACAACTGATCGCACGTGCGCCATCCGACAGCAAAATATTGTCATTTCTCTGGGAAGCGTCACTGCGGGCAGCATTTGGCGCAATGTCTATGCGGCCGTGGAATTCGGACGTGGCACTGCCATCGAGAATGACTTTGCTTAGCAGTGATGATTTTCCATCGGCGGCGCTGTGCACCTGCGAAACGGATATGCTGTGGCCATTGGAACCCTGTCCGCAGAAAAAGTTCCCGATGTGCGCCCGTGAATTTTCTCCGCTCAGAGACAGTGTGACTGAAATTTTCAAGTTTTCGCAGTTTTCCGATAGAAAAAGACATTTCAGACGGCTGCGGCTGAGCAATTGGAAATTCAATTGCACCGCATTTGCATTACCGCCAATGTGCAAAATCACAATGTCGCAGTCCACGTTCTCCGCGACCGTGAGCGATGCGCGAATATCTCCCCTTGGACACAGGAAAAATTTTCCGCTTTCGGTGATATTTCCACCGCCGGCTATCGTGGAGCAACCATCCGAACGGCCGGCCAGTAGTCTGTCCATAAAACTGGAAATTATGTGCATGCTTTTCCCCACTATTGCGCACCAAACACCAG
The DNA here is from genome assembly GCA_031288455.1 of Puniceicoccales bacterium. GTDB lineage: Bacteria > Verrucomicrobiota > Verrucomicrobiia > Opitutales > JAIRKQ01 > JAIRKQ01. Next base: position 14,644 of record JAITRI010000037.1, on the reverse strand, counting down.
TGTCTCCAGGCGATAGTGTCTGTGCCCCTTCAGATACACAACCCCGCGGAAGCTTTCGACCACGTGGCGCGCCTCTTCCGCTAAGGCGAACGCACGGGAATGGCAGCGGCATACTTTTTTTGCCAGCTGCTCCACGCCATCGCCTATGATGATGACGCAGTCCCCGCGGCGCACTGGGAAATTCTCCAGCAGCGCAGCATTTTCATCCGCCGCAGTTGGGCCGATTTCCTCCTCCATGAGTGCTCCGATTATGAGCAGCCTATTTCCGTGTGGAAATAATCTGTCGAAGTGCTCACATGAGTCTCTGAAGGATGTTGGATTTGCGTTGTAGCAGTCCATAAAATATGTCCTTTCTCCGGATTTTACTATTTCTCCGCGCATCGGCGTCGGTTCCCACCGCGCAATCCTCTTCCCTATTGCCTCCGGTTGCACGCCGCACCTAAGCGCACACAGACATGCCAATGCGAAATCTTTTATGGTCCCGGGACTCATCATCCTTGGCACGGCAAATGGAAAACTTTGACCGTCGAGCATCACATTCACAAGCGTTCGTCCGCGGCACATCCGTACGCCATATCCGGCCGATGGCGAGCCCTCTTCGACCACAATGCTTCCTTCGCGCAGGCCGCGGAAATAGTCAAACCTTAGGCATTCGCCGGTGAAAATCCCACAGCCGCCGTTTGCGATCGCATGGCCCACCAGCTTGCACTTTTCACGCGCCGTGCCCTCCTCGCTTCCCATGTTACGCATGTGCGCTTTCCCTATGCCAGTGACAATGGCAATGTGCGGCGATACCATCGGAGCAAGAATGTCCATATCGCCCGGCCTGTCAACGGCCACTTCAATCACTGCGAAAATTTCGTCATTGTTCAGCGTCGCGAGTGTCATCGGGACGCCGAGATCTCCATTGAGGTTTCCAAATGTGGCATTATTCCCAACGGCGAGAAGAAGCCGCAGGATGTCTTTCGTTGTCGTCTTCCCGAAACTTCCGCTGATGGCGATTACTGTCCCGATAAATTGCGAGCGGAATAATTTGGCAATTTTCACCAGCGCAACGCGCGTATCAGCGCACACGAATTGCGGGAGATCGATGCCGCTGTCCGCTTTGGAAACGATGGCGCAGGAGGCGTGCCGTTCAGCCGCCATTGGAAGAAAGCTGTGGCCGTCGCGGGCATCAGTTTTGAGCGCAACAAAACAGTCGCCGGCACAGAGTGTGCGCGTGTCGTTGGAAAACCGTGCGATCCTGGACGGCCTGCGTCCATGCAGCCAGTGTCCTATCGCACAGTCACACAGATTTTCGATGCCCATGGTCGCTATTTGTGCGCACCGCCGATTTCGCGGAACCTTTCCAGGATCTTTACCATGGCATCGGTGCTGTCGCGTGCGCCCGCGGATCCATTTTCCGCAAAATCATTCTCGGCGGCATGCCTATCGGATCCTCCACCGGAAAAGAACCCGGCAACTTTTACTTCGTATATCCCCTTTACTCCTTTGCTCCACGCCAGGACGAACATGTCCGATAGCGTTTTCAAATTTGGGCTGCCGAGGAATAGGCGCAGCGACTGCGACTGATCTATCCATTTTTGTCGCCGCGCGGCGCCGTCAATGATGGTCTCGTTGTCTATCATGTACGCCGTTGAAAATACCTCCTTTATGGCCTCCGGGATCTCATCTATTGCGGCGAGGTCTCCCTCAAAGTAGCGAATTTGCTTGTGAATGGCCTTGTTCCAGACACCGGATTTTTTCAGAATCTTCACCAATTCCGGGGAGATCACCATGACCTCGTAGTTGTCATCCAGACGCTTCACGAAGACATTTTTCGTCGCCGGAGATAATTCCGGATAGCAACCGAGCAGTTTCGCAATCTTTCGCGTCGGGGAAAAGGCGTTCAAATACGCATTTCTAACGCCAAACTTTTTGACTTTGCTGCGGAGGCCGTCCCAATCCATCGCGCCGCGACCGGTGTCCGATGAAAAGTCACAGGGCATTTTTCCCATTTTCCACTCAGACGATTCGAACATCTCGCATGGTCCGTATTTTTCGGCCAATGCGCACGATTCGCCAATGGTTTCGTAGGATATTATTTCGGCGCATCTCTCTCCGAATTCGACCGCTTCGGGGGAATTGAACGGCAGGTTTTTTTGGTAGAACGCGTTCTGTAGCCCCATCATGCCGAGCCCGATGGCACGATATTTCTTCGCGAATGCAGCGGATGCGTCCGACGGGAAAAAATTGGCATCGATCATGGCGTCGAGCGCACGGGTGGCGATTTTGACGGTGTGCCGCATCGCATCCCTGTCAATGGCACCGTCGGACGTGAGATGTTTGCTTATGTTCAACGCCCCCGTGTTGCACACTGCCGTTTCATCGACTGTGGTATTCATCGCGTGCTCGAGGCACAGTCCGGCGGCGTGTATAATTCCATTTTTGCACATGTTCGCGCGGTTACAGGTGTCCTTGAACGCGATCTTCGGATAGCCGGCTTCAAAAATTCGCTGCATGATTTTTTGCCAAATTTCGCGGCATGCCATTCTGCGCCCTGAAATTTTACCGGTGGAGACGAGTTCTTCGATCTCTCCATACTTTTTTTCAAATTCTTCGCCGTACAATTCGTGAAGCGCATACGCATCCTCGGAGTTGAACAGTGTCCAATCGCCATCGTTCTCCAGGCGACGCATGAAAAGATCAGGAACCCATATGACGGTGCCGAGTGCGTCCTTCTGCATGCCAATGAATCCGTGTTTCTTTTTGTAGTCGATGAACTCTATCACGTCGCTGTGCCAAATCTCCAGATATGCGACTCCTCGGCCTCTGCGGCGTTCCACCCCCTGATTCGCAAGCGCCAACTGGTGCTGGTGGAGCTGCAGAAATGGAATTACTCCCGGCGCTTCCCCGCGTGTCCCGGAAATGCGCGATCCGCGGCCGCGCACATTCGACCAGGAACCGGCGATGCCACCGCCCCACTTTGCAATGAATGCATTGTCGGAGATCCCGCGCGTCATTATGCTCCGCATGTCATCGCTGACGTAGTACACATAGCTGGACATCATCTGCGCCTTTTGCGTCCCGGCATAGTACAGCGTTGGAGTCGACAGGCAGAACTTTCCATCGCGCATGAGCCGGTACAGCGACAGCACATCGTCCGCATCACCATCGGCGAGGAAGACTCCCATGGCAACGCGCATCCACAGCATCTGTGGAGTTTCGAGTACCTGATTTTGCAGGCCGCGCATGAAGTAATTGTCGCATAACCCCTGCAGCGCTATGGCATCGAATTCGCGATCGCAGGAAATGTCCAGCTCCTTCGACAGGGCAACGGTGTCGTATTTCAGCATATCTTCGTGCAGAAGTCCCTCCGCAACGCCGCCTTTTATGTACTCGACAAATGCCGCCGCTTGCTTTTCCGCCAGCACGCCGAATGAGTCCGCTGCGCAGTCCCAATGGAAAATTTCCTCATATAAATACAGCAGCTGTATTCTGGCGGCGAACACGGCGAGCACCGGATCTTTTTCTATGAGCCGACGCGCATTCTTTACTATGCGATTTTTCAATTCCACCGCGTCGATTTCGGACGTGATTCCCTCCTTCAGGGACAAAAATATCTCGTCGAATGTCAGATGCGAATCCAGTCCGTCGTTGGCGAATTCTATGCGCCTGCGCAATTCTGATCCGTCCCAGAAGAAACTGGTGCCGTTGGCATCCCTTATGAGCAATATGGATTCCTCCGCCATGGCCGCCTGTTTTTCTCCTTCCGCGTCCGACGTTCCACGCAATTTGGCGCGTTCCGCGCGGTATAGGATGTAGGCTTCTGCGACTTTATATTCCCCCTGCCGCATCAATTCCTCCTGCACGCGATCCTGCACATTTTCTATGTGAATGAACGACAGCCCTTCGTCCAATATGCTCTGCGTCACGGCGCGCGAAATCTTATCGACGCGTTCGGGATTTTGGTGCTGCGCCACAAATGCCATTTCAACGGCGTGTCGAATCTTTTCCGTATTCCACGGGACAACGCTGCCGTCGCGGCGGATGAGGTTCAATTTTCGATCGCCCTTCAGCTGCTGATAGTATTCGCTGTCGAATTTGCACCTGGCGACGAACGCGCGCGCGATGTCCTGATGTCCGCCTCTGACGAGCACCTCCTCGATGATTTCGTTCACTAAAATTTGACTGGGAGGACGCGTCTCGCACACGTTTATTTTGGCGCAGACCTGCCTGGTCAACGAAACGACCAGCTGTTTATTTTCGTCGGTGCAGACATCCGACTGGCCGTTCAGAAGGCTCGCGTTGACCAGCGATTCCCCGATTTTATCCGCAATTTCTCCGACACTGTAGTATTCGCAGATGCACGCGCCGTCGCAGTCGACCAGACGCCGCCAGTCAAATCTAGGTTTTTCCTCAATTGGCGTGCCTATTATGCGCTTCAATTCCAAATTTTTCTTAGCATTCATCGTTTTCTTCGGGCTCAATAAACTCATCGATTACACTTCTTCAAATCAAAAAATAGATTTAATGGCGGTTGATTTTCGCGGCGTCTTCTGTGCATTTGTTGAACAATTTTTCTACAGATTAAAGCACAGCGCCACAACGGCAGTGGGAATGGCGGCTCCCATGAACAGATGCAGCGGCGAAATTCCACCGTCGAAATATTTCGACAGAATATTTTGTCCCGCTGGATTTGGGGCGTTTGCGATCAGCGTCAGCCCGCCACCGGTGACAGCGCCCGATAGCACAGCTCTCTGCAGCGACTGATTTGTGGAAAATTCAGAAACCAGCGAACAGAGGTACGTGATGGCGGCATTGTCGTTGAAGGCCGTCAGCAGCGTCGAGCCGATGAACAGTTGAAATTCCCTGAGACTGCTCAGCAGCGGAGATATCCACCATTCCTGCAGTCCGCCGAATGTGACGAGTCCGGCCAGGAAGAATCCAACGAGCACGGGAGGTCTCAAATTCACGGGATCCTGGTGATGTTTAGTTGCCTTCGCAAACGCCAGGAAGAACAGAAATCCCGCCACCACCAGCGGCGGAGTGTGCAGATTTGCCACTGACCACGCCAGAAATAGGCAGTGGACGGCGGTAACGGCGGGCGGAATTTTTCCATGCGCCGCGGATGCGTTCACGGGAACACCGCGCCGATTTTGCAGCGCCACAAATTCGCGGCGAAATATCAGTCCATATAAAACCGCCCCGGCGACTGCGCCCACCATGGCATAGACGCCGAGCATCGAAAACACTTTCCCGGATGTCAGGTGCCATTTGTGCGCGACCATAAGTATGGGAGGCGCAGCGAAATGTGTCAGTGTTCCACCTATGGAAACGTTGACGAATAGCAGTCCAAGTGTGGCATAGCGCAGCTTTCGCGACGGCTGCAGCCCATAGAATTGTTTTGCCAGCAGCAGCGCAGCGATCGTCATTGCGGCGGGCTCGGTTATCAGCGATCCCATGAACGGTGCCACCACCAGGATCGACATCCACCAGGCGAAAACGGTGCCATTGCCCAACTTTGCCACCCTGCTAAGCGCCGACTCTGCGAGCGATAGAATCGGACGCGTTGCGGCGATCGACATTATGGCAACCACGAAGATCGGCTCGGCAAAGCTCAGCGCATCGTTGAAATAGTGCACGACGGCATGCCACCCGAAACAAATGGCCATTGAAATCAGCAGCGGCAGCGCCCAAATGCCAAAGACCACCTCCACTTCTCCCAGAAAATGGAGAATCGTGGCAAAAAAATATTTCAACGCATCATCGGAAGCGCCTGCGGCAATTTTCTCCGCCAATCTGGAAAATTTTGACGCAAGGAACGTGTGGACGATGGCGCACAGAAATAGAATCGTTGCAATCACGTTAAACGGACACGCGCGCGCGCGCGACTGCAGTGTTTCAAACGGCGACAGATTCAGCCCAGCTTCCATGGCCAAATAATTCTGCGCAGATGGCGGGAAATTTCCTGGGACACCGGCGAAAGCATGCCCGCGGCAAATAAATAGCGCCACAGCTGCGAAAATTACGGCACAAACTGCACTCCTATTTCTCACTGAAACGCAGCATAGAATGCCGCATTTTTACGCAATAAAATAGTGAGCACAAATGTAATTTTTCGGCGAATGTGGCAATTGGAAGTGGCTTGCGATTTTTCTTAAAAAATATTTTGTAAGTTTTGGTTGATTTTTTGTGACTGCGATTTATTAGTGTGTGCAGAGTTGTAGTGAGTTTGTTTGTTTTGCCGTGAAGCGTTTGAAATTATCAGTTGTAAAGAGGAATGAATTTGGTCGCTGTGCCATGCGCAGATTGCGCGGATCCGGCATGGTTCCAGCCGTCATATATGGACATTCAGGGACGACGCCGTTGACTGTCAACGAAAAGGATCTGAAGGAATTGCTGAAGGCGAAGGGACATTCCGCGTCCCTGGTTGACGTCGACGTTAGCGGAGAAGCGACGCTGTTGTCGGACATTGCCGACATCCAGCGGGACCCGATCAGCGATAAATTTCTCCACGTGGATTTTCACGAGGTGTCACAGACGGAAAAAATGACGACCGTTGTGCCGCTGGACTTTTTTGGGGAAGCCATCGGCGTAAAAAATAGCGGCGGAGCATTGGACATTGCTCGCCATGAGGTCACGGTTCGCTGTTTGCCGGCCGACTTGCCGGCGTCGATACGCGTCGACGTTGGCCCATTGGACATAGGCGACATCGTGCACATCGGAGGCCTCACCATTCCGCATGGAGTGGAACTCGTTGGCGATCCGGCGACCCCCGTCGTTTCCTGCAATGCCATCGCCGCAGAGACTGAGGAAAGCGCAAAGGTTGCCACTGAAGCGGAGCCAAAAGCCGCGGATGCTGCCGCGAAGGAACAGGTAGCCAAGGCGGAAGTTGAGGCGCCGAAGTAGGCGCAATTCACAGGATGGCGCGCTGTTTGGTAGTCGGCCTTGGGAATCCCGGAAAGGAGTATGAGTCCACGCGTCACAGCGTTGGATTTTACATAGTGGATGCACTGGCGGCGAAAAATGGGTTACGCTGGGAGACGGATAGGCGGCACTGCGCACAGTTGGCAAAATGTCCAGACGGAGTAATTCTGGCTAAACCGACGACGTTCATGAATGAAAGCGGAACCGCCGTTGCGTTTCTGTCGCGATACTACCGCATTCCGACGGAGCGCCTAGTGGTCATCTACGACGACATAGCGTTTCCCGTCGGCGATTTCAGAATCAATGACAGGGAGGGAACTGGTGGCCACAACGGAGTCGCCGACATTTTGGCGAAAATCGGAGGCGGTTTCGCCCGCTACAGAATAGGTGTCGGCGGAAAACCGGATCGTCGGATGGACCTTGTGGACCACGTGCTGAGTAAATTTTCCGCCGATGAATTGTCTCTCCTTAACTCTAAAATTCCTGAAATTTTGGAATATTTGCAGCTACTGCTTGACAAAGGCGCGGAACACGCCATGAATCTGGCAAATCGAAAGAAAGTATTATGAGCGACGAGAGAAAGTATACGGCGAGTTTCCTGTTGGACATGCGCGGATGTGCGGACTCCGTCGAATCAATCGCCGGGAGACTGTCGGAGACGATAGTCGCGCTCGGCGGCAAAATTGAAGCGATCAATAATCTTGGCAGGATGGATTTTGCACGCACCACCGATAAAAATTTCAGCAGCGGGACGTATTTGCAGATCTTACTGAATGGAAAGTCGAATTTGGCGAGTGACATAAAGGCAAAACTTAAGCTGGACAAGGTCATAAACAGGATATTAATAGAAACTGCGGGATAAAATTGTACTATGGGCTCCTTCAATAAAGTGCTACTTATGGGAAATCTCACGCGGGATCCGGAATTGCGCGTGACACAGGGCGGAATGTCAATATGTAAATTCAGTGTGGCAACGAGCAGGCAGTCGAAGGCGGCGGATGGAACGGCACGGGAGGAAACGGTATTCATTGACGTCGACGCATTTGGTAAACAGGCGGAAGTAATAGCGAAATATTTCGCGAAGGGACGACAAATATTTGTCGAAGGACGACTGAGATTGGATCAGTGGGAGAACCAATCCGGCGAAAAAAGAAGCAAATTGGGCGTTGTGCTGGAAGGATTTCAGTTCATCGGCCCGCGGTCCGATGAGGATACTTCCGGACAATTCGCTGGCGCGGCTGATGCGCAGCAGGAGGCGGTGGCGCCGGCTGGACTGGTCGAGGACCTGTCGCGCAGCAAAAAATCGAGCGCTCCCAGGCCACTGAACATTGACGTGCAGATGGATGAAAATGTTCCGTTTTAATCATTGAAAACTTTAGAACTATGGCGACAGTTGAAGTGCTTCTATTAAAATTTGTCAGGACTCTCGGAGCGGAGGGAGATCGCGTCAGGGTCAAGTCCGGATATGCGCGCAATTTTCTTTTTCCAAACGGCATCGCTCTGCCGCTAACGTGCGCCAATCGAAAGCAAATAGAAGCGCTGCAGAGGGCGAAAGCCATGCGCGAGGCGCATGACTTGGAGGAGGCGCGCGATTTGGAAAAGCAACTGTCGTGCCTGTCGCTGGCGATAGCAGTCAAAACCGGGGACAGTGGCAAGATGTTTGGCTCCGTCACGGCGAAGGAAATATGTGATCATCTGGCGAGCAGCGGCATCGTCATAGACAGAAAAAAAATACATTTGAATGCTCCCATCAGAGAGATTGGGCGCCACAAAATCTCCATAAAGCTACACCAGACAATATCCATGGATTTGCCGCTTGAAATCGTCTCGGAAAACCCCATTGCATAGGAAGGAGTGCGCCTGTGCCACTGAAGTGCACTAGGGAAATGCAATGGTGCAGAATTTTGACAGAAAAACGCGGACGTCAGCGGCTTCAAATGCCGCAGCTGGTGTGCAGATTGTGCGTCCACAGCCGCACAATGTTGACTTTGAACAGGCTCTGCTGGCGTGCTGCATAATGGAGGGCGGACAGGACAGCATTGCGCTGTGTCTGCAGAATAAAATAAGCGCCGCATCATTTTATTTGCCGGCGCACCGTCTGCTGTGGGAGACAATGGTCGACATATGCAATGCCGGAAAGCCGGTGGATGAAATATTTTTGGCCGATAGATTGGAGTCGGCTGGGAAACTGGAGGCCATTGGTGGCGTGGACTTCATCGGCAGAATATGCGACAGGATCGACACGCCGGCGCACGTGACACATTACATAAAACGCGTTCGGGATCTGGAGTTGGTGCGGCGCGTCATTGCGGCATCCATCGCGAACATCGAGAGGGCGTACGACGACTGCGGAGATCTCGATGATTTTATGGAGAAGGCGGAGAATGAAATTTTTTCCATCAGTGCCGATCGCGTGATCGATTGCGCTGTGCCCGTGAAAAAATCCATCGATGCCGCCATAAACACCATTCAATTGATGCTGAATCATCGCGGGGAATTGACTGGACTGGCATCGGGATTTGCTGACTTGGACCGCGTGACGTTCGGATTTAGGCACAGCGAAATGATAGTCATCGCTGCGCGACCGTCCATGGGGAAAACAAGTCTTGCGCTGAACATCGCAGAGAATGTGATTTTGCCGAAGCAGGGACGTGAGCCGGCGGGCGTACTATTTTTCAGCCTCGAGATGAGTTCCGAGCAACTTGCCATGCGCATGCTCTGCGGCCGCGCGGGCGTCAACATGACGAAGTTGCACGACGGATTCATTCCGAAACGCGCCAGTGAGGCGCTGTCGAATGTTGCGAGGGAGCTGAAGGATTCCATGCTCTGGATCGACGAGTCGACGAATTTGACGATTTTGGAAATGCGCGCCAAAGCGCGCAGAATATGCAATCGCGAAAAAATTGGACTGATAGTGATCGACTATTTGCAGCTGATAGGCGGCGATAACAGAATCCCGAGGGAACAGCAGATAGCGGAAATTTCACGGGGAGTGAAGGCGATGGCAAAGGAAATTAAGGTGCCGGTGATCGTGCTGAGTCAATTGAATAGGGATTCCGAAAAGGAGCGACGCAAGCCGCGGCTGTCGGATTTGAGGGAATCGGGAGCCATCGAACAGGACGCGGATGTGGTGCTAATTTTGGCAAAACAGGCGCAGGTGGGTGGCAAAAGTAAAGACGATGACAGGGACAAAGAGGAAGACGATGAGTTCAATTGTGACACCGTAATTCGCGATTTAGTGATTGCAAAGCACCGGAATGGACCTATAGGTGTTGTCCCGTTGGCTTTTGTGCGAAGTTTGACGAGATTTGAAAATTACATCGACGAGAAAGTTTGCGACTGAGGATATTTGCAATGCGGAAAGTGACACTATTTTTTGCTTTTATTCTTTGCCTGGCGTTTTGCGCTAGCGCGTCGGCCGATGGCGATGATGAATCATCCGGAAATTCTGGAGTCATCAGGCTCATAGAGTATGACTATGACGATGACAGCATCGGCGTCAGCCACGAAGCGGTGAAGTCGCGCGTGCAATTGGAGGAGGGGAAAAAGTTTTCCCCGTTCCTGGCGGATTCGTCCATAAAGGCGCTGTATGCGAGCGGACTATTTGAATACGTCGCCCTTAGGGTAGACGAGGTGCGCGGAACCAGCGACTACAAAGTGACATTTTCGCTTACGCCGCGCGCAAAAGTTACATCCGTCGAATTCATTGGCAATGAAAATTTCAAGCGTGCGGCATTGGTGAAAAAAATATCGACAAATGAAGGGACAACTCTGTCGCGAAGTACGCTGAAATCGGATGCGGAAGCGTTGAAATCGTTCTACAATGACAAGGGATATCCCTACGCGGAAGTGTCATACGATGTCACAAAGCAGGCGGAGAGCAACTCGGTCAATGTCATTTTTAGGATCAGCGAAGGTGATAAATTTCACGTCGGAAACATAGTATTTTCAGGCAACGAAGATGTCAAGGCGGCGGAGCTGCTGAAGGCCATGCGCACGAAAAAATGGACGCTCATAGCATTCATAAAAAAATCTGGGCTGTACAAGCCGAACGATTTTACGGCCGACATTGATGCGCTGAAACGCATCTTCATGAATCACGGCTATTTGGATGTCGAAGTCAGCGGTGAGAACGTAACATATGTGCGCCGTGGCAGTGTTCTCGACATAAATATTCCCATTGTGCTCGGGAAAAAATATTACGTTGGCGCCGTTGACCTGAAGGGAAATAATCTGCACACGGACGATGCCATTCGAGAAATTCTCGCCACAAATACCGATGACGTGTTCTCGCCGGACGGGATCGAAAATGCCTGCGATCGCCTGCGGGAGTTTTATGGAAAAGCCGGCTACATCGGCACATCGGTCAGTGCCACCAGCAGGCCAAATGTGATATCCGGGAAAATGGATGTCGCGTTCACAGTCGAAGAAACCGGCAAGTGTTTCGTTAGTGAGGTGGAAATTCGCGGCAATTCGAAGACGAAAAATAAAGTGATTTTGCGCGAAATGTCACTTGCTCCCGGAGACCCGTTCGACATCACGCGCATGAAAAATAGTCGCGCACGGCTGATGAATACCGGATATTTTTCATCGGTTGACGTTGCTCCCGTTGACACAAAGGTCCCGGAGAGAAAAATTTTGCGCGTTGACATCGAAGAGGCGCGCACGGGAAAAGCTGGATTGGGCGGCGGCATCAGCACGGGAGGCGAAGTCGTCGGATTCGTTGAATTCACGCAGAGAAATTTTGATCTGAGCAGCAGCAACAGAAAGCTGCAGGGTGGCGGCCAGAAATTCCGGACGCGATTCCAGGCGGGCAAGCGCAGTCTGTTTGCCGATATCAATTTCGAAGAGCCCTGGTGGTATGATCGCGAATTGGCGATAGGGACGGATCTATTCTTCCACGCGACGAATTTTAACAGGCACTCCAAATTGCGCTCCGGCGCGCGCTACAGCGAAGATCGTTTCGGCGGAGATTTGTACATGAGGAAACACATTTTCGACAATTGGGACGGAAAGTTGTCCTACAGTCTGGAAAATGTCAGGATTTATGACATCGCGAGTGATGCTCCGGCGCGCTTTTTAAAAGAGAAGGGGCACAACACAATTTCCAAACTGACGTTTTCCCTGGAACGAGACACGCGCGACAATTTCATCTATCCGACGAGCGGCTCAAAGTTCAGCGTAGACACAGAGTTGGCCGGCGGACCACTCTTCGGCAGCACAAAATATGCAAAGTTCACAGCGTCTGCCATAAAACACTGGCGCCTATTCCAAGCCGGAGAACAGGTATTTTCCATAATCGGCAGAATTGGCACGATAGTTCCATACGGCGGCGATGAAACTCCATTTTTTGACAGATTCTATCTGGGCGGATCCAATTTCATGAAGGGATTTAAGGATCACGACATCGGGCCGAAGGAGGGGCCACGGACACTCGTGCTCGTGCAGGGAAATGCGCCTGTGAAACAGACATGCGTCGGCGGTGACACGTTCGGCTACTGCGCCGTCGAGTATTCCATCAGAATATTTGATCCGGTGAGATTTTATCTGTTCGCCGAAGCGGGATTCGTGAACGACGCAAAGTGGAATTTTTCACTGCGGCGCCACTGTTCCGACGCCGGATTTGGCCTGAAAATTTCCATAATGGGCATGCCGCTGCGCCTCGACTTTGGATTTCCGCTGCACGCCGATCGCAGCATTAAACACGGTATGCAGTTCAACTATTCATTCGGCGTCGCGTTCTAGGCACGGAACTCCCAGAGCTTCGGCGCACTTCCATCTCTTTTCTCCAGATTTGGAACAGTGCCACTGCGGCCGTGTTTTTTAACTTTTCCGGTGGTGTTGTCTTTATGATTTCCGACGATTTTATCTTTAGCTTTCTTTTCCCGGAGATTTCAGCCATGCCCGCGGGAGCGGTCCGCATCCGCTTCGCGGATGCGGCGGGTGCAGGGGCTGTGCCCCTGCCCGCCTGAGGCATTAAAGAAGAATGCGCGGATGCATCGCTCACGGCGAATGGAGAGATGTCCCACGGTGGAAAATTATGACCGCCATTGCCACCGGTGGGCCATGGAAATTCATAATTTCTCGGCAGTGGAACTGGGAAAAATTTTCTCTGGAGAAGAGGGAGAATTTGTGTGACGCTGACAAGTTTTTTCGACGCTGAAAAATTTTTAAAAAAATTTGCTGACAAACGGGAATCACTACATATAGTGCCAAAATCGATTCTGCATACTATATGTAGTATCTTTTTGTATTTTATAATTCAACGGAAGACTTTCCATGGGAACAAATCCATCACAGCAGATAGCACAGAGTGAGGTCGGCGAAATCGCAGCGGATGCGGTTTTGCACGGACAAATTTTTCAGGTAATAGCGGATGCCGGGCGGACCACCGGAGAATACGGCGAAAAAACCGCGTGGGACTTGTCCCGCGAAATAATTGCGAAGGTCTGGAGCGCCGAAGATGGCTCGCACAGCATCGAGCGCATCGAACATTTCATAGAGCAGACGCTGTTGGCGTCGCCCTACAGTGATACCGCAAAAACTTTCATTCTTGCGCGCGATAGGCGCACGCGCGCTGCCACATCCGCCGTGAACGCCGAAATCGATCGCGTAAATCAATACATTTCGCGCGTCGACTGGGAGGTGCGCGAAAATAGCAACATGTGCTATTCGCTGCAGGGGCTTAACCACTACCTCTCCGGCGCACTGAGTCAGACCTATTGGCTGAATAGCGTCTACCCGTCTCACATAAAGAATGCCCACGAATCCGGAGATTTCCACATTCATGATCTCAATCAGCTGTCCGTCTACTGCGTCGGATGGGATCTTGCTTCTCTGCTGAAGGACGGGTTTTGCGGTGTTTCCGGGAAAACGGAAGCCAAGCCGCCCAAACACTTCCGCGCGGCACTGGGCCAGGTGGTCAATTTTTTCTACACGCTGCAGGGGGAAGCCGCCGGAGCGCAAGCATTCTCGAACTTTGACACGCTACTGGCACCGTTTATCCGCCGCGACAATCTGTCATTTGCGCAGGTGAAACAGGCGCTGCAGGAATTTATATTCAACATCAACGTTTCCACGCGCGTCGGATTTCAGACTCCATTCACAAACATAACACTCGATCTGTTCTGCCCGAAACATTTCGCCAATGAGCCGGTCATGCTGGGTGGCGAATTCCAAAGGGAGAAATACGCGGAATTTCAGAGAGAAATGGACGTGTTCAATCGCGCGCTGTTCGAGGTCATGACCGAAGGGGATGCCCGCGGGAGAATCATGACATTTCCGATCCCGACCATAAACCTGACGAAGGACTTCGATTGGGACAATGAGAATTTGAATGGGCTGTGGAAAATGACAGGGAAATACGGCATTCCGTACTTTTCGAATTTCATAAATTCCGACATGAACCCTGATGATTCCCGTTCCATGTGCTGCCGTCTGCGCATAGACAATACGCAGCTGGAAAAGCGCGGCGGTGGACTATTTGGCGCAAATCCGCTAACCGGGAGCATCGGCGTCGTGACGATAAATATGCCGCGCATAGGATATTTGTCCGCCACGGAGGAGGAATTTTTTGCGCGTCTATCGTCGCTGATGGACATCGCGAAGGAGAGCCTGGAGATAAAAAGAAATCTTCTGGAAAAGTTGACGGCAGCGAACCTGTATCCCTACACGACATTTTATTTGAGGGACATCAAGGAGCGATTTGGGAAGTTCTGGAAAAATCACTTCTCAA
>JAITRI010000003.1 GCA_031288455.1 Puniceicoccales bacterium | reverse complement strand
ATCCCAAGTTACTCGCCGTTGTTTCGCCAGCTGCTATGGCCTTCGCATCCACGTAGCGCTTGACGGCCCTCTGCGATGGAACTGCGGCATTCGATGTTCCAAGATTCACATCGGCATCGATGGATGTCAGCGGAATGAATTTTTCGTCGCACTCCTCGGACGTATAGTAGACGGCGATTGGGTCCGGCGGCATTGAAGAATTTCCTCCTCCAACTTCCATTATGCGGACTATGCCGGCGCAGAGCGTGACAATCTTTGGCGGATCATCGGACGTGACAGCCCAAATCGACAGCCAGTGGTCTCCTGGAATGGCGTTACTTTCCGCGGATGAAAATGAGATCGCCGCGTGCGCTTTCGTGCCATCATTCCAAGTCTGCTCGGTGAGGGAGTTGTCAAGCGAAACGCATGTCTTCTGCATGAGTGCTGGTGTGCCGGCGGATGGGACTTTCCCATCGTCTGTCATTTTGCGAATGGCCAGTGAAATGCTGGAATAATTTGAAACGCTCAGCGGGGAATCTCCTCCGAAAACTCCGATTTCAAATTTTATGTCATTGGCGCGCCAAAACTGCGGAAGAGCTCCGCGCATGGCATCGATTGGATTATCGAAGCTGGACGTGTCCGCTTTGATGCGGATAATTATTTCATTCAAATCGCTCATAGGTTAGTTCTTTGTAAAATTTCCACCGATGATTCGATAAACGTGCGTCGAAACAATCCCACTGCAGGTGGACTGCACATCCTCCATGGCGGCATCGCCCAGCGAATATGTTGCATTGGAAGGTTCCTCGATCACCGTCAACGTTGGCGGCAATGTTTTCAGCGACGACGCCAGTTGCAGCACATGTGACTGCGCATCCGCCGACGAGTGGTGTTTTTTGGAAACTTTGAATTCCACCGCGGTCTGCTGATTTCCTCTGTCGAACACTTTCGCCGTGGACGCACGCACACTCGATGACATCTGCACGCTCCTCGAATTGCTAATTTTCAAATCGTAGGGTTCCTCGTCGGCCTCTCTGCCACCCGCCAAAATAACTGTTCCAATTAAAATTTTCATGCGGTGGTCGCTTTCAAATGGCATGGTATTGTGAAGCGCATTGAAAATGAATTTATGCCGTCGTCACAGGTAACCCTGCAGCAATCCGGACCGGCGGCCAATTTCAGCCGATAGTTTTCATCCATCGCATTGGGCGCCCACATGTGCAGATGTCGCATCACCGCCTCCGCAAGGAACAGTAGTGTGCGCTCGGTTGCGTTTGCGGCGATGTTCTCGACGATTTTCACTTCGATCGTCGCACTGTCGAAAACTGGGCCTGCGATGTGCTGTTGCACGTATCCGGGGACTGGCGGCATGAGAAAAATCATCGTGCCAATGCCGGATCTGGCGCCGGATTCAATGACGGAGCTGAGATCGCTCTGCTTATGCGTCAAAATTGGGACGTTTCGCAGCTCGTTAAGGCTCAGCAATCGATTTTCGATCGCGTTTTGCAGTTTTTCCAGAATTCCTTCCACTTTTACCATGTGTCTAAAATCCTCCAAGTGCAGTTTGTGAAACGCGTCTGTGGCGTTTGTGCACCACGTCGCAGAAAATGTTTTTGAGAAAATCCACCGTTGGAATTGCATCGTCCGCCCTTGATATGGGAATTTCTCCCAGCGATACTCGCCGCAAGTATTCCTTTGCGTCGCTCGCCAACCTGATTTGATCCGCCGACAGTTTTAGGCTTGGCAGTCGCGTCTGTGCACTTTCGAGGACCAGATAGCAGGCGAAACTTTTGAGATCCTGCGGAATTTTTTCCGCATCGGCGCTCAATAAATTTTTACCGTTGCCGCTGATCTCCGCTCGCATGCGTGCGACCACGCCGCCGATGATTTCATCTATCGGATTAGTTTGCCCGGCGGCCAACTCCATGCTTTTCAGCGCATTCAACTGCGCCGCACACATGTAATCGTACAGGTCCGAGATGCCTATGCGTATCCACTTTGCCATAAAATTTTATTTGAGGTTTTGTGTCGTCCGAAAGGATCACTGGGATCCTTTCGGACATTTGGGTCCGTTGTTTTTAGATACTGATTCTGATGCTAACTAATTTGATGGTAAAACTGTCAACTTTCGCATTCCGTCCTTCGACGTCAGAACGACATTGCTGTAGTGTTCAACCGTCAAATCAGTAAATTTGCTGTGCTCATCGGCATACACGCGGAACGTTCCACCGCCATCGATGGGCGTCACGAAGCGCTTAATGTTCGCCGGCTCATCCTTCATGATGTCATTGCGGGTGTAGAATGCGTATACTCTATTGCCGATGATGTCAGATTTCGCACCTGCGCTTTGGTACCTGGCGCTCATCACGCGCACATCATCCACGAACAGTTTTCTCGCCAATTCTGCCGGCGTCAATCCTGCGGCACGCGTCGCCCCGGCATTGTTTTGCGAATCATAGGCGTCGCTCCTGATGTCCCACGCCGCCTCCCCGATAACTATTCTGTTGGGACGCACACCGGTGACATTGGCGGCGGCTTCCAATTCCGCGCGGATGGACGAATCCGGATTCGACGATGAATTCCAAACGTAGGATTGCGACAGTGAGATCGCATTGTCTTCCAAGGCCGTGATGGCGCGGCGCAATTCATTGCGCAGCAGACGCTGCAGCAGCAGTTGCACGTAGCGCTCCCGCCAGTCATCGCCGGCGACATCGTCGTGGTCAACGCGCACCGTAAGTCCCTTATTGTATGTCCTTGATGTTATGGATGTTCCGATGAATTCCACGCGTTTGAACGCCGATCCGATGGAGCGAATGTCATCCGTTTCCGATAAAAAACACTGCTCGTTGTCGGAAACTTTGAACTCAAAGCGCTTGGCAACCGGAATTATCGGCGCGATGAAGTTCAATAGCTCCTCGATCCGTTCGGAATCTTTCCAGCCGACGGTAAATGCCGTCAGTGGCTCCGAATATGTCGATGCCGTGAATCGCGCCTCATTGGCGGCACAAACCATGCCACACTCCTGAAATCCATCATCCTTCGGTAAAATTTCTATTTTCATATGAATCCTAAAATTATTTTGCTATTCTCCAGTCCCTTCGACGGTGTACCGCTGCGGCACACAGCTCATGAATTCCACGAGTCCATCGGCCACTGCGCCCGTCATCGCAATCCCCACCATTCCGTAGGTTTGGCTATCGGTTTGCGCATCCGGCAGCGGCTTGACTTTGCCAGCACCGGCGACCACAAGCACATCCCCAGCCTCTACGGGAGCACCGGCGACCACCCTCAATGTCGTCGGAGATCCCAGCAGTGCGACGTTGACGATTGCCTTTTCCGACTGTGCGCTTGGAGCAGCCGCCTCATCGGTGATAACGCCAATGGGGATGTCCAAAGCGCCACAAATTCCCACATCGGACGGAAGTGTTCCGAATTTCCCCAGCAGGTATTTGGTTGGGATTGCCTCCTCGGCGCGTTTCGTGATGTTGCAATCGTGGGTTCCGATCGCCGCATTTGATAGTGTTGATTCTGTCATGATTCCTTAGTTGTGATTAAAATTTTGTAAAAAGTGCCGGGTGGCTGCGCTTAACTGCCATCCAGGCGTCCCCGTAGTTTTCGGAAAATTTCCCCATGCGTTCGAAAACCAGCGCCAGAATCTTCTCGCAGTTGGACTTGCCATCACCATTTGCCGCAAGATTTTCGGTCTGTGAAACGGTGTGCAGTGGAAAATTTTCCCGAGAGATTTCTTCCGCGTCATCCACCGAATGCGACTGCTCAGCGGCAGTAAAATCGCGCACATCTGTGTCATTTTCGGAGATTTCCAGCGCTGCGCAGACGTCTGCGCACACGGTTTCATTTTCCTCCGCCTTCGGCAGATGTTCACATTTTATGTTGGGGTGATTCGTGAGGCCGACCGAAAGCAGACGCCTGGGAAATAGTCTCCCGTCGTCCATCCGCACCGTCAACCATCGCGGGGACAGGTGCCGCAAAATGTCACTGCGGAATAATTCTTCGCCCACATCTGTCCATTCCAGAAGAATCCAGAGAGCGCCATCGTCCACCCTTAAATTCTCTATGGTTCCGTAAACCTTCCCATTTTTCGATGAAAATTCCGGATCGTCCGGATGCCCAATAAACACCGGAATCCCTCTAAATTTCCGCATCAAACGTCCGCGGAATGACAGGAATGAGTCCACGATCGCCTTCGCTGAATTTTCATCGAGCACCTGAATCCCCTTTGGATGCTGGTATTCGCCGAAATCCGCCAGTTTTAACCATTCACCGCTCATCTCGCCTCCATTTTTTCATTCCGTTCTCCGCTAACGTTGGAAGTTGCATCGCCGCCCGTCCGCGATCCAACGAGCATCAGTTCTCCGTCATTCGGAGTGGTCAAATTAAACCTCTCGCGCATGTCACTGACGGAGATCGGGACTCCCATTCTGTGCAATTCGCGGTACAAATTCAGCTCCTCGGAAATGTTGCGCCTGACATCGGGAATGAGCTTGAAGTAGGCCTTCTGCTGCACATCCCCAAACAGGTACTTGATGACAAATTTATCCACCTGCGCATTCAGCGTTTCCGATATCACTCCGGCGTCGTCCTCCTCCAAAAGCGACATCTCGTCTCCCTGCAGTGAAGCGCCGGCGCTGTTTTCCCTGGACAACGTCGCCAAATCCGACCCGCGCCAGAGTGCTGAAATCGCACGATCCATCCGGTCTATTAATTTTGGGTAGGGCAATTCCCCCTTCGATGAGATGTCTATCGCTGAAATCTCAGTCCCAGCGGACATCAGCGCATTGAATTCTGCTCCGAAGTCTTCGACCGCATCGCGTGCCGCCTCCCACTGTTCCGTTCCCGGAACGGCATCCGTAACACCCTTGACGCCGGGCATGCCATTGCGTTCGCAGTATACCAACCAGTCACGCAGCGGCAAATGTTTGAACAGATAGGCAATGGAACACGCCTCCATTAGCCCATCGCCCGTTGTTATCAGCCACGCGCCTGGTTCCAGCGGAATTCCGGAAGTGGCGCCTTCATTCACAAGGAATTTCAATCGCCCATCGTGATTCTCAAAAAACCACAGCGGAACAAATCGAAATGTTGCCGTTAGCAGCGTTGAAGGCGCCCTGCGTTTTCGTTGGAGGGATTGGAAATTTTCCTGCGCTTCTGGATTTTCATGCGGCTCAAAAATGATCTCGTGGACGGCATATCTTTTTCCGATGGCGTCCATCATCTGCCGCACCAAAAGCGAGATTCCGCCCGCTTCATTGCCATCGCAGGCGTGTGTGGCGGACAGGTTATTGTAAAAATATTCGAGGGCAACCCTCTGCTCCTTTGCCAAGTCCGAGTCGTCGGCCGATAGAATCTCCCAGGTTAGCCTGGCGACGGATTTTTTGCGCTTGCTCGCCACGCCACATATGACGTCGTCCCTGCGCTCGATCGCATCCCACGTCATTGCGGCAGCCTTCAAATATCCCGCCGAAAACGCATCCAACATCTGCGACAGTGAATCCGGCGTCAGCGTTTTTATTGGATTGAACCGCGCACGCATGGAATTTTTCACGCGGATCTCTGAAATTTGTGACACTGTTTTCATAAAAATTCTCTCCTGCTCCTTCTTTCAACCCTCTCGAAATGTGCGACCGTCGAATGCCCATCTCCATTCGCGGCGTGCACGGCCAACGCAAGCGCCCAGAATCTATCCGCATGGCCATTTTTCCCGCGATCACCAGCGAACCTGACATTTCCGGCGAATGTCGTCTCGCGCCTGATGGCGCGCAGATCGGCGCGAATGAAATCATCGCTTGGAATCCGCACCTGCCGCTCCTCAAATGCTAAACGCAGACCGTAGGCCAAACATTCCTTGGCAATATTTGTGAATGTCACGCCTTCCACGCTGCAGTGGCGAAAATTTTCACCGGCGCGCTCGGAAAATTGGCGACCGATCCCCGTTTGATCGATGCACACTCGCCTAAGATTTTTTAGGGCGAAAAATTTCTGCAATTCCGCCTCCTGCGCGGAAAATGGCACATTTTGCATGCACACAACCTTGCGCGTAAGGAGGACATTGGCGCACCTCTCCAGCAGCCAAAATACTGTCAAATCGTGCTGGCGGCCGATGTCTATGCCAAGAAAACAGTCACCGGTTTTTGTTGAAAAATCATTCAATTCCCACCGCTCCGCTTCATTTTGGCAGTACTCGCATGCGGCGATCATTTCGCTGGCCACGAATGCGGATCTGTCGTCCGTCGGAACACACATGTACTCCTGCAGGAATGATTCCTCGTCGGGACAGGCATTTTTTACGAAATCGAAGTATTCCGCCTCCGACATCTGTGTCCGCTCGTCGCATTCGGACAACTTTGCCTTAAGCTTATGCAAAAATCCCTGTTCCAATGCGTCCTGCAGCGTTACTCGATGGTGCGAAAATTTCTTTGGGTTGCCGCTGTCGCGCACTTCGCAAATTAATCCATTGAAAAAATTGTCCGATCCGCGGTGCGTCGACAGTATTTCCAGACGCCCTCCCCAGGTTATCCCGGGAAGAGAAATTGCATAGAGGCGCTTCTGATCCCCATGGAGCGCGAACTCGTCCAAAATCCTCGTGCCGCGCTTCCCCACCTGCGCATCAACGCTGGATGACAGCGAATTTATGCGCGTGCCATCGGAGAATTTCAGCGACGAAAGTGACTCCTGCATTTCCTCCGAAACGGCGCCATCCGCAAAAAATTTGCACGCCGGCACAAGGATTTTTGAAATTTTCCTGCAGTCATCCACGAACAATTTCGCCTGCAATTCATCCCGCGACGCCACCCACGTGCAGCATTCATTTTCTCCGGCAATGTGCCGCCTGACGACGGCGTATGCCGTCGCGAGTGTCATTCCGATTTGGCGCGCCTTCTCGAGAATTTTCAACCTAGCATCGTCGCGAATCCAGTCGATTTGGTATTTTAGGAAAAAACTCTGGGCATTGGATTTCATAGCAGCCGCAACTGCTCCTCGACAGTTTTTACAATATCACAGGGCAGCCTTCCGTTCTGCAGCTCCTCCCGAAGAACCCGCAGACGATGACACTCATCGTCCAGCGCCATGGACTTAATTTTCGCGCTCCGCTTCAATTCAATCTCCTGAATTTTCTGGGAACTGGACGACAGCCGCTGAATAACGGATGCGATGTCCTTAAGCTCGCCGATTGAACCGTCACCGTTGGCGCAAATTGAATCGAATAGCATTTCCCACGCCCTTGACAGCGATGCCATCGCCGCTTCGGTCGGCATTTCAAATTCTGCGAAAATTTCCTCCGTTCTCGCCCTTGCGAATTTTATCTTGGCGATGTGATTCTCGAAACTGATGCTTTCCCTTTCCATCACTCACCATTGGCAAAATTTCCGAACGGTCGACAATCGGCAAGCTTGTACCTGCTGCAGAAACCGCACTCGCTGATTTTGATGACATCGCCCGCCTGCACCAGCTGGCGAATGGCCGAAATGACATCATCCCCGGAATAGTCCCTGCGCAAACAGGAAATCCCGCGGAAAATTATTTCGAACGGCAGGCTGGCTGGAGATGCCGCCATCAGCTGAGAAACTATGAAATTCCGCAGCTCCTGCGGATATGTCCATTCTCCGCTTTTGCCAACGGAATTTCCGCCATTCAATCTGCACTGTTTCGCGTTTGGCATACAATCAACGGGAACAGTGTACTGAGAATTCGAAAATGTAGAAGTTTTAGGTTTGTTGCATTCGCTCCGTCAAATCGCTTTGATCCATTGTGTAATTTTTACAAAAACGACACGGGCGAAATCTCGGCAACATCGCAGGCGGCCGACGGAGCACCGGTGACTATTTTCTGTCGAGAGATCTGTATTGGATGGCCTCCAGAAGGTGCCCAGAAAGTATTCTTTCCTCATCCTCCAAATCGGCGACTGTGCGGGCAACCTTCAAAATCCTGTCGTATGCCCGCGCCGAAAGAAACAGTTGTCTCATCGCCTGCTCCATCAGCGCCGATGACGCCACGTCCAGTCCGCAGAATTTCGAAATTTCCGAGTGCTGCATCCGGGCATTGCAGGCGCCATTTGCGTTTCTTTTCCGCTGGATGCTGAATGCTTTTTCGACGCGCTCCCGTATGGTCGCCGATGATTCGCACGGAAGTTTGCACTGAATGTCGACCACCGGAACCGCCTGGACATGCACGTGTATGTCAAATCTGTCGACCAGTGGGCCGCTGATTCTGGCGCGATACTTCTGCACATCAAGGCGTGAACATTTGCACCTGTTGCCCGGCTCCCCGAGGTGTCCGCAGGGACATGGGTTCATCGCTCCCACCACCATGCTGTTGCAGGGGAATTTAATTTTGCGCGCACTGCGCGAGATGATCACTTCGCCGTCCTCAAGCGGCTGCCGCAGTGACTCCAGCGTAACCTTGCGAAATTCAGCCAACTCGTCCAAAAATAAAACTCCGTTGTGCGCCAATGAAATCTCTCCGGGAGTTGGAATACTTCCTCCTCCCAACAGTCCAGCGTTGCTGATCGTGTGATGCGGCGAACGAAATGGGCGCTCGAAGCATGCATTTTCGCCCGACATAAGCAATCCGGCGGCGGAATAAATGCTCATCGTCTCAAGGAATTCATCGAATGTGAGCATCGGCATTATTCCCGGTATGCGCCTCGCCCCCATCGATTTTCCGGAACCGGGAGGACCGATCATCAGCAAATTATGCCCTCCGGCAACCGCCACTTCAATGGCTCTGCGCATAACAAATTGCCCTCTGATGTCCGCGAAATCCGTGTGATGTTTACGCTCACCAACGGCGCCGTCAAAACTCCTGTGTTTGAGCGGCTGCAGCTCCATTTCCCCGCTTAGGAATTTCACCGCTTCATTCAGGTTATTGACGGCAAAAATTTGCACGCCGTCGACAAAGGCCGCCTCATTCGCCGATTCCAACGGAAGAAGTAATTTTTTCCCGTAATTTTTCGCGTGAATCGCAAATGTCAGTCCACCCCTGATCTCGCGTATTTTCCCGGAAAGACCCAATTCTCCAGCTATTATAAAATCCCCCAGTCCATCGAAATGGCATTGTCCGCTGCTCTGTATCACTCCAATGGCGATGGGCAAATCATAGAACGAGCCCTCCTTTTTGATGTAGGACGGCGCTAAATTCACCGTTGTGCGCGTGCGAGGGACCGCAAATCCACTGTTCAGGAGCGCCGAAAAAATTCTGTCGTAGGATTCCTTTATGGATGTGTCCGGCAGTCCAACGATTATGAACTTCAAATCGCCGCGCTCGCCGGCATTCACTTCAACGGCGATGGGAACAGCGGTCACGCCACTCAGAGCACAGGATTGCACAATCGATAGCATAAATGTGGCGGTAGCAATCGCCCAATTGCCAATTAATGTCAAGAAAAAATTTCGCCAAAAAACATCATTCGCCGGCGTAATTTCGCGAAATCCCGCACTTTGAACAGCAATTGCGTTAGCGGACTGACGAATTTTACATTTTAACTCGTAATACTTTAAATTTTTCGCATAAAATTACTTGCCAAGTTTTTGTTTTTATTCTAGTGCACGCGCAACTCTTAAAAATATACAAAGCAATGGAGAATACACTGACTAGGCAAATGGTTCCGCAAGAAAATTTCATGGGCGATGAAGATTTAAGCGGATTCAGGACAAAGATGCAGCGCTCAATTGTGGCCATCACCGATACGCCGGTCAATTGTATGCGCTGCGGATTAAACCCGATCACGCCGCCCGTGGAACTCCATTCGCGGGAGATAAAGTATGACGCCACGGAAACTCCGAAAATGAAAAGAATTCTCGGCGAGGAGGACATTTGCGCAACTCCAAGGACGCGGCACACAATCAGCGTATGTTTCCAGAGGCACCACATCATTCCGAAGAATGTGTGGAATGTTTTCGGCAATGCGCTGTCGAAGCTGAACTTCGGCGTGGACGATGCCATAAACCTCGTGTCGCTGCCTGTCGTGCGCAGCGTGAGCAAAAAAATAGAAGACTTTTATACGCCATCCTCCAGCGATTGTTCGCTCGGGAAGCGCAGCAAAATGGCGGCGATCCACTCCGGCGCTCACAGCAAGCGATACGTCAATCACATTGCAAACAAACTTGCGGACATACTCTGCACGAATCGCATTGCCGAAGAATCTCTAAAGCGCGATGCCGTGGAAAAATTTCTCGTGCGCACGCGGAATGAGTTGCTCAGCGGCCGCAGACTGCTCAACGCAGCGAAGCGTTCCTCGTCCGCAGAGTACGCACAATTTCGGCACAACAAAATGTTCACCTACATAAAATATTACTTCCATGTGCACCACATAATTCCGCAAAAATTCTTCAAAAAGAATAGCGAGATCGGGCAGCGACTAAGGTCCTACGGCTTCACAAGCCCACATTTTTTCGACAACCTGTGTGAACTGCAGCAGATGGAATATTTGCCGGAATCAATCAATCCTCTGAAAAGCCCGAACAGCAATCGTCGGGTCAGCGGCAGATCAGTACACAGCGGCAATCACCAATCCTACAGCAACGCAGTGATGGATAAATTGCTAAAAATCCTCCCCGATGAGGCGACGGAAACAATGGGTCCAATTCCCAAGAAAAAAATACTGAACTGCATCAGTAAAATGCTGAATAGCATGCGCAAAAAGTTGTGCGCGGGAACAACTCCGCTGCGCTAGGTGCATGGCTTTGTGAAGTTTTGCTGTGGAGGACAAAACGCCTCCGTCCGCGGAGCGGTGGGGAGAAATTTCAGGCGCGCCGGAGTGCGAAGCGGCACAGGATTACACACGCGGAGCGGTCCGCATCCGCA
>JAITRI010000085.1 GCA_031288455.1 Puniceicoccales bacterium | reverse complement strand
TTAATATGACCATTCGTGGTGGTTTCAGAAGAGAGGATACTTTGGCAAATAGGCTGATCAGCAGGAGTGACTTGGACAGAAAACTGTCACTGCGCCCATCGACTATGGCACAATCTTTGAAAATTGAGGAAAATAGGCAATCTCCGATATTGAAAGAACTCGGCCTGGACTTCGATAGAGGTGGCGATGCTGAAGTTTTGGATGACGATGCCGATGACCTTTCGAATGCCAATTTTGCTCCGGATATTAATGGTTAGCGCCTTTTGAATCAATTATCCCGAATCACAGCCGCGCATTGTCTGCACCGCTGTAATTTCTGGATGGATGGCATGCGATTGTGAGATTGCCCAGATGTGGCATTGCGATGGGTGGGGCTGTGATGAGCGGCCTCATTGCCGAACCATTGTGCGCGCAATCCGCAAACGCAGCTCCCTTGCCCCCGGAAGCTGCGCATGCGCCGTTGTGGGGATTTGTTCTGTGAAATTTTCCGTTTTGCCTAGGCTCAGGATTCATAGGATCGAACATTTAAAAAAAAGATAAAAGAACAAGCGATGCAGATTACGCGCTGGGCACTTTTGTTTATGCTTCCGGCGCGCAGGGGCGTAGCCCCTGCGCCCGCCGCATCCGCGCAGCGGATGCGGCCCGTTCTTCGCGTGCGGCTGTGAAAATCGCCGAAGAAGTGATATGGAATAATGTTTTGATAATGGCGGACATGTGGCAAAGGTTGCTCAATTTCGATGGACGCGGCTGTGAAAATCGCCGAAGAAGTGACATGGAATAATGTTTTGACAATGGCGGACATGTGGCAAAGGTTGCTCAATTCTGATATTTGCAAGGGCATTTGATGTTTGTCGATGAAGTGCACAGTGTGCGCCTTAGGGCCGGTGATGGCGGCGATGGCTGCCTAAGTTTTCGCCGGGAAAAATTCATCCCAAAGGGCGGCCCGAATGGCGGTGATGGCGGTGACGGCGGCAACGTAATACTCGTGGGCGACGAAAATGTTGCCGATTTGAGCGCCTACAGATTCAAGCCGCACGCAAATGCGGAGAATGGCAGGCCGGGAATGGGGAGTGAAATGCACGGCCGAAACGGGGAACATTGCCCACTATGCGTTCCCATTGGAACCGTGATTCTCGATTCGGCAACGAAAAATTTCGTAGCGGAGATTACGCGCCACGGACAGCGCCTCGTGCTCCTAAATGGCGGCGTTGGCGGGAAGGGAAATGTAAACTTCAAGTCGTCCATAAACCGTGCGCCGCGGCGCACAACGGAAGGAACAGCGGGAGAAAGTGGCATTTTCGATTTCGTCCTGAAGACAATGGCAGATGTCGGACTGGTCGGATTTCCGAATGCTGGGAAATCGACGCTGATTGGGATGCTGACGTGCGCCGCTCCGAAGGTGGGAAATTATCCATTCACGACGCTGCACGCCAATGTCGGTGCGCTGATTGGCGCGAGCGCAAATGAAAGAGTAATAGTTGCGGATATTCCCGGAATAATCGACGGCGCACACGAAAATCGCGGTCTTGGGCTGCGGTTTTTGAAGCACATCGAACGGTGCACGTCGCTGCTGTTTTTGATCGACATGTCAGGCATCGACGGGCGTTCTCCGGCGGACGACTACGGGGTACTGCTGCACGAATTGGAGTGCTATGACCGGACGCTTCTCGAAAAGAAACGCATCGTCGTTGCGAACAAGATGGACGCTGAGCAATCAGCAGAAAATTTGAAAATTTTTGAAAAAAAACACCGCTGCGGGGCGATTGCCATATCGTGCGCGACTGGACATGGCATAGATGGTCTGCGGAAACTTCTTCTGATCTCACACGGGAAAAACGCGTAAAAGTTTACATCTTATCTTGCAAATTTTCGCGCGCACACTTATTCTGAACGCACATCGTGGTGTCGAGAGAATGCCCCAGTTACAGTTTTACAAACGCGTCGGTGGCTGCGTGGAGACGTAAGCTGGATAAATTCGACATGTGCGAGTATTTTGGCAGGCGTCCCTGTTCGATCGCAAAGGGCGTCTTCGCAACGAAGGCGGTAAAGGCGATAAATCTCGGCGAAAAAAAGGCGGAAATAAATGCTTTTTTCAACGGTGAAACGATAAATTTTGACATATCCATCGATGACAATGGCAACATTGAATCGTCCATCAGTAAACTGAAAATCACTTCACAGATCGTGGCCATTGCCGCGCTAATGGAGATCATTGTCATGGTAAATTCCATTTCCGTTGATGCGGTTGATGCCAAGAGTGAGCGCAGTGAAAATGTACCACACGGCGACATTGATCCCGCGTCCGAACAGGTTTTTGCGAACGATTTCTACGGCGATGCGGATGGCAGGCAATTTGAAAAGAATGTGCTGGTGAAATTCAGCATGCACGGCAATGAGGTGTCCATGCGCGCGTTTTTGGACAATTCGGAAAAAAAGCCAATCTTCATGCAAAACAGCAATTCGGTGACCGTCATCTCCGGAAGCGCGAAAAAAATGTCGCTGCTGCGACTGCTATTCTACGCGAAAAAATCGAAGTTTGAATTTTGTTCAGCCAACAGGGACTATAGGCTAAAAAATTTGCGCGATGCCGCGGAATTGATCCGTGAAAAATTGGGCATCTGGAACAAATATTTCTTCGTGGAAATGGGCGCGGAAATGCAGCTGCTGCGGCGGGGCATCATTTTTCCTGAAATTTGCGCACGGGTGGTGGAAACGGATGAGGAGCACATAACAATCCAGTGGCTCATTGACACTGCCTATGGCAGCATCGACGCTTCGAAAATGCACGATCTGCTGAAGGCAAATGGGAGATCGATTTTCATCGGCGGGATCGGAGCCGTTGCACTCACGACCAATCAAATTTCCGTCATCAGACATGTGTTTTGCAACGACATGCACGCCAAGCTGCGCAAATATATGCTCTATGTGCTGCTTAACCAGAACTACATCAGCGTCGACACTTCGGGGTGTAAAATTACGCGCATCGGCGTCGGAGATGTTAAATTTGCACTGCCGGAATTTTTGAAAAATTATCAGATGGATGGCGCATATGCCATGCGTGCGATTTTGGACGCTGGATGCCACTGTCTTCTCGCCGATGAAATGGGCCTCGGGAAGACACTGCAGACGCTGTCACTGATCTGTTCCGCTGCGGAAAAGTCACACACACTGGTAATTTGTCCGGCGAGCGTGATATTTGTCTGGCAGCGGGAGATTGAGAAATTTTTCGCCGGGAAAAGTTTTTCCGTTGTGGATAAATTTTACGATTTTTCACAGCGGCCGGATTTTTTGCTCTGCAGCTATGCGCAGGCCCACAAAATGAACCATGAGCTGAAGCAGCTGTCATTTGACTACGTTGTTTTGGACGAGGCGCAGTACATAAAAAATCCGCGCTCAAAAACCACACTATCCTGCTGCAACATCGACGGAAAATTTAGAATCGCGCTAACGGGGACTCCAATCGAAAATAATCTGATGGACATTTGGAGCATATTTAGATTTCTGA
>JAITRI010000044.1 GCA_031288455.1 Puniceicoccales bacterium | reverse complement strand
GCTGGGGAAATGTTTTTGTATT
The DNA here is from genome assembly GCA_031288455.1 of Puniceicoccales bacterium. Taxonomy (GTDB): domain Bacteria; phylum Verrucomicrobiota; class Verrucomicrobiia; order Opitutales; family JAIRKQ01; genus JAIRKQ01. Next base: position 7,749 of record JAITRI010000044.1, on the reverse strand, counting down.
TAGCCAATTTGTCTTTAGCCAATCGCAGCTGTTTTTCATCCTTCATCAAAGGATCGGGTGCGTCGTTCGCTATTTCTGCTGTCGAGACAGGCGTATTTCGCACATTTGCTTGCCGTACGCCTACATTTGCTGTGGAAATGTCTTTGTCTTTAGCCATTGCCATTCGCGGCTCTCCTTCATCCTTGATCAAAGGATCGGGTGCGCCGCTCGCTATTTCTGCTGTCGGGACAGGCGTATTTTGCACATTTGCTGGGGAAATGTTTTTGTATTTAGCCAATTTGTCTTTAGCCAATCGCAGCTGTTTTTTCTGCTTCATCAAATTTGCGTCACTCACGGTGACAAGCGCTACGGCTGTGCGATTGATTTTTCCTGTTATTGGAGTAAGTTTTACAGGGAGAAAATGCTCTTTGGTCAAATTAGTCGCCGCTATGTGATCGTGTGCCGCATATTTGCGGTGCGCGGAGTCGCTCATTCGCTGAGGATTTATCTTCGCATTTTGATCGCCAGAGTGAGCATTGCCACCGCTTATACCATTTTTCATGCGAAAAAGTGTACAATGGCATTGGCAAATGTCAATCTTTTTAAAAATGCGCTCCAATGGACACAAAAATAGTGTGCGCCGCGCCGATGAATTCCGTTGGCAACGGCCGCAAAAACTACCGCAGCAAAGCTTGTGGTGGAGGTGGCGGGAATTGAACCCGCGTCCTGCGTATCACCAAATGGCACATCTACGCGCATATCCGATGCTTTAATTTCGCCGCAGCAGCGTGCGTCGGCACACTATGCCGCGACTATCGCAGCGTTAAATAGTCCGCGCAATACACCGCGAAAACTCACGCGGACGCTCGATAAGTCGACACCGTTCCCATTCCATCGAGCATCAAACGGGACGGTGTGCCACCTAAACTAGGCAGCGGTGGCGTAGCCAACAGCATTTCTGCTGAAGTCTACGACCATGACATTATTATTGCCATTTATTGTTTTGACGGATTGATGACGAAGCCAACCGTCGTCTTCGGCACGCAATGCCACCCGCAAATACACAGTCGAATCCATGGCACCCCCAATTAAATTCCAAAGAACAATGCCCGCCGTGGGCTCACTGCGCCAATCAGTCCATTGGAAAAATTTTCGGAAATTTTTCCAATAAAAGGCCAGTGCACTAAATAAAATGCACGCCATTCGCAAACGCAAGATTTTTCCATAAAATTTTCCACGGCGCATGGAATGCATATTGCTTGATGAAATTTAAAAAATTCTTCCACATTGACCCATGAACTACATGGGAATAGATTACGGCGCAAAGAGAGTCGGCGTGAGCATATGCCACGGAGATGTTGGGATCGTCCTGCCGATGTGCGCCATAGTTTCCGATTGCGACGGAGAGAAAATAGAAAAAATTTGCGAAATGGTGGAAAAAAATTGCGTGAATGAAATCGCCGTTGGATATCCACTAAACATGGATGGATCAGTTGGCAAAAATGCATCGGAAGTGGATAATTTCATTGAAAAATTGGCGCGCGCATTGCCGGATGATGTGAAAATTTCCCGCGCCGATGAGCGCTTGACGAGCGACCAGGCCACGCGCGATAGACGCGCGATCGAAAATGGGCAGTCCCCAGCAAAAAAAAGAAAACAGCGCAGAAGTGGCGCCATCGATTCGGCGGCAGCGGCGATAATTTTGAACGATTTTCTAAATGAAAACGTCAAAGCGTGAGTGGTAAACTGCGCATTTGCTGAAACTTTTGAGCCAGTTCAAATGGACAAATCGCAGACATTTGGAAAAATTTTTGAACAAATTGTCACGGATCGAGTCCTAATAGGTATACAGGAACAAACAGCTAGTTCTTGTTGTTAGGTTTAGTTTGATAGAAATCGAATGGGCGAGGTTATGTATATTCCTCGCTCAATTTATTTTGACATCTTCGGATGTTTCGCCTGGAGCCAACTGTCTACCTATTCTTCCCGGTCAACGTCATCCCGATGGCCGCGCTGCTCCTCCGCATGCGCGCCGTTGGACATTGCGCCCCTGAACGAGAATCCCGCAATGATTATGTTAATTTTTTTAATGGCCGCTATGCCGATGACATCGACGAGGGTCTCCCGCAATCTGTCGTGCAGCTCCTTCGACACATTTGCGACATTTTGCCAACCGTTCGCCCTTATGGTGACGTCGATGCATATGCAATTGCGGCGGCAGCGGATCTTCGTGTAAACTTTTTCACTGAGCCCAATGTCGCGCGCTACTGACACAATCATCCTCCGCAGAGCATTTTTCGTCAGCGAAATGGTGCCGCTGCAGCTCTTCGCGATGAATATTTTCCTGCTCCTGAAAATGAAAATCAGAAATATTGTTGCGATTGCAATCGCTGCGATCGCCGCCAGCGAATACCCATCGAAAAGGCACTTGGACAAGTCACACTGCCAATGAATATTTTTAAATGCGTCAATCATAGCATTTCTCCGGAGGATCCACATTTGCCAGAATCTTCAGTAACCTCCACACCCTCTATGACGATGTTGATGCGACCGACTCCGGAATTTGTCATTTTTGTGATGTGTTTCGCAACATTTTGCTGTACGTTGGCGGCGACTTTGGCGAGTTCGCAGCCGAATTTCAGAGTCACGCAGATGTCAATCACATAGTTGCCGAACTCATCCTCGGAGACGCTGATGCCGCTCCCCGAAGATTTTTTGTTCGAAAAAAATGATGCGATTCCGCTGGCGAATCCGCGTTTGCCGACGCACAATACTCCATCCGTCTGCATTGCGCTCAGCGTCGCAATGTTGGCGATTACGGAGTGATTAATTTTTATTTCACCCATGTTACAGGTGGAATCATCCGAGGCCATCGGAATGGGAAACGGATCTTCGTTTTTATTTTTTTCAACTTTTTCTCTAGCCATAGCTCCTAACAGTTTTTAAAGTCCAATGCGTCAACCGGCGTACGCTTCATGAAATCCTCGACGAACTTCGTCGTGTAGTTGCCGGCAATGTATCCCTTGTCCCTCATGACGGCACGCGCAAACGGAATTGTCGTGTCTATGCCGCGGATCATATATTCGCTGAGTGCGCTGTGCATCCTGTGAATTGCGATTTCGCGCGTTTCGCCGGACGTTATCAATTTCGCCACCGTGCTGTCGTAGTAGCGCGGAATGCCATAGCCGGCGTATACGTGCGAGTCGACGCGCACGCCGTGTCCACCGGGAGAATAGTAGAGCACTATTTCCCCGGGACAGGGCGCAAAATTCCTCGCCGGATCCTCGGCGTTAATCCTGCATTCGATGGCACATCTATTGATGCGCACATCCCGCTGGTCGATTGTCAATTTCTCCCCGGCGGCTATCAGCAATTGCCATTTGACGATGTCGATGCCTGTCATTTCCTCCGTAACGCCGTGCTCCACCTGGATGCGGGCATTCATTTCGATGAAATAGTAATTGCCGTTTTTATCCACCAAAAATTCGACCGTCCCGGCATTTTGGTAGCCGCATTTCTGTGCGATCCTGGTGGCGGCACGCCCGATTTCACCCCTGAGTTTTTCCGATAAAAACGGTGACGGTGCCTCCTCTATCAACTTCTGATATCTGCGCTGAATGGAACAGTCGCGGTCAAACAGGTGTATTATTTTTCCGTAGCGATCGGCCAGCACCTGAAATTCTATGTGCCTCGGCTCATCGATGCATTTTTCAATGTAAACGGCACCGTTTCCGAATGCCTTTTCCGCTTCCGCGCGCGCCATTTTATACTCCTTGCAGAATGACACGGAATTGTTGACCAGTCGCATACCCTTGCCACCGCCACCGGCAGCCGCCTTTATGAAAACCGGATATCCTATGGAATCGGCGAGCTCCTTAGCCTTTATTTCGCTGCTGATCACGCCGTCACTGCCCGGCACACACGGCACGGCAACACTCCTGGCGATGCTCTTCGCAACTGATTTATTGCCCATCTGCAATATTGTCTCCGGAAGTGGCCCGATAAAGGCAATGTTGCAGTCGAGGCACTGCTGCGCAAACGTCGCATTTTCCGAAAGAAACCCATAGCCGGGGTGTATTGCGTCAACGTTGGTTATTTCCGCGGCGCTGAAGATTCTATCGGCGCGCAGATAACTGTTGGCGCTTGGAGCATCGCCTATGCATATGGCCTCATCCGCCAATTGGACATGCAGCGACTGGTCATCCGCCTCCGAGTAGACGGCAACCGTTTTTATGCCAAGTTCGCGGCAGGCACGTATCACACGCAGCGCGATTTCTCCGCGATTCGCTACCAAAACCTTTTCGAACATATTCTATAGCTTTTTGACCTTAAACAGCGGCTGTCCGAATTCAACGGGTTGTCCATTCTGCACCAATACTTCGGCGATGATTCCCTTAACTTCGGCCTGTATCTCGTTCATGACTTTCATCGCCTCTATTACGCACACCGTCGAATTGACGTCCACAGGCACATCTTTCGCAACGAAATCCGGCGCCTCTGGGGATGGGGCACTGTAGAATGTTCCCACAACTGGGGATTTTATTATGTGATAGCGTTCCGAATCGTCCAGATTAACGGCGTGTGCGGCCTTATCGTCGCGTATTATGATTTGGCTTTGCTGTGCCGCCGCTGGCTCATGGGCGTGTGCTATGCCGCCGTGATTTACGATCTTCAGGCGCATATTCCCGCGTTCAATTTCCAATTCGTGCAGATTGGAATCCTTTAGCAAATTCGTAAGCTGCTGTATCTCGTGCAAGTCCAAAACTTCTCCTATCGTTGACGCTGCACACAGGGAAAGAATTGAGATGGCCAATGCAATTTAAATTTCCTACGATTTTTCAGTTGATGGCGTGCGCAAAAATATTACAATTTCCTTCCGCCATGGTGGATAAAGTTACCCTGTGTAATCAGGATATTGCAGCACTCAATGATGTCATGGATATAAAGATATCCGAGCAGGAGGAAAAAATAAAAACCTCCGCCAGTTTAATCGATGCAGCGTGCGCAAATAAAAAAATGGCAGATCGTGCTGTGAAACTTGCTAAAGAGACGAAGGCAGACAAAGCTGGGTCTCTTTTGAAACAAATTGCCAAGATTTCCGGGAAAATTTCACCAAAAGAATTGGGCGAGATAGTTCGAAAATTAGAAGTGATAGTTGTCGCCGCCGCTGAAGGGAAAGAAGTTGATCAGAACGACAAATTAACCTGGCCTGAGTTGCGAAAAGCACGCAGCGTGGCGTACGAATTCAAATCAATGGAGTGCGGGCTCGAAAGAACAAATTCTGCCGATAACGAAAACATGCGTTCTAGGTTCAAAGCAATGTGTCAGCATTCGAAATTCCTTGGCAATGTCAAAGGGTGCTACGACTTGTACGATAAGTTCAATACCCTGTTCATGGAGCAGGTGAAAATCTCCAAAGGTGGGGATATTGCCGTCGTTGACACACAAAACCATACCAAAAGTGGACATAAAGATAAAATTACTGATGTCACGCAATGTATTAATTATGGTCACACGGATGTGGAACGCGAAAATCGGAAGCTCGTTGGAGCTACCACCGAAGATTTGGCACTCCCCAAGACACTCGATCCCGTAGTATCAATTTTTACTCGCAGATACGCCATAGATCCAAGTAAATTACTGAAGCCGGAATACAAAAATCTGCTCCAGCTGACGGAGCAGGATCTTTGGAACGAATTTCATTCGGCAAGAAACAAAACAATTTTGAAAAATTATTGTAGTGCAAAAACTATATCAATTTCAGCGTATCACAACGTTGCCGCATTTTTCCACTGCATAGTGAGACGCGTGTGGGCATTTCTCTCGAAATACACGCAACCCGACTCTGAAAAGTGGGCAACGCCGCTGTCAAACGCAGATACCAAGAAAATTGTGACCACATGCTCCGGGTTCGCCGCCATGGTAATCGTCGAGAGCCTGATTATCCTCGAAAATGATCTGCGGAGGCGAGTTAATGAAAAACTTAGCGAAATGATAGAACTTCGCACAAAGGAAATTTTGGGACAAAAACACGTACACGCCGATTCGGCACAGTTGGAAGCGGAGGAGCAAATCAGGCGACAATATCCGGAACTCTATAAGTTTGTGAAAAATAAAGACCATCACATATTTAATCTGCCGTTCCGCAGCGGGACGGATCTTAGCACAATAATTCCATCCGAATTGCTTGATCTGTTCAATGCAAGCGGAGCTTTGGCAGAGCTACCGCAGATGGAAATAATCGAAAAATACCTTGTGGAACCCAACTAAAAGTGCCACACCTCTCCAGCTAAAATGAATTGCTGAGGTTTGACCAGCGGGAGTGGTGATGCTGCGAACAGAGCCGCTGCGCTGCAACGGAACTTTCTTTCACCGCCGTGGGACGTTCCGCAGAATTGCACGGAGGCACTGCAATGCCATTGCGCACGAAGTACAGCGGCGCGCCATTGGGCGCGCCAAAAGCATAGCAGCGGCCAGCGGAATATGATTAATTTTACATAATTTTCGGATTGACAGCTCCTGTAAAAATGCTACAATTTCCACCACTATGAAAATTGATTCGCTTAAAAAGGATGGCATTGCCGCGAATGCGGGTGCAAACATTGAAGATAATAATTCAATCGAAGAAGAGAATGTGGAGATTCAGAACACCTATGGCGGAAAAACTCTGCAGCCGAACGATGGGAAAACCGCAAATCACATGGGAAAAATTGCCAACAATGCGGTTGATCAGAAAGGAATGGAAGTGCGTGCGCCGGAACAAGCAAAACACAAACACGGCACACTGGAACTGTTCAATTTTCACAGAAAAGGCACCGCGACACCTGATACACAAACCAAACAAAGCGACCAAGCGTACGGGGAGCAATCGGCGAATATTACGGCGAATGTTAAAAAATGGATTAATCATTTGTTGAAAGATAAAACGAAAAAATTTAAAAAAGACACTTTGCCTGCCACCGATACTTCCGCGTCTGCGAAAATTTCGACCATCAGCTCCAAAGAAATCACTTCCAGCTTCGATGTCGAATTTCATGGCATTGTTAAAAAATTTAAAATTATAGTAAATGCCGCCTCTGATGGCAGAGAAATTGATGCGAAAAACAAGCTAACGTGGGCCGAATTCCGGCAAATCCGCGACATTTCGCGCGCAGTTGCCGAAGGGAAAAACATTTCACAAATGAAAGATTTTTTCCGCAACGCTACAAAAATATTGAGCTATCCACAATTACAGCGCGACATTGACTCTTGCCACACGCTCTATGAACGATTCAACGCAATATTCCGAAAGGAAATGGAAGGCTCCATCGAGGGCGATATTAGCGTTGTCGACACATGGAAAGACCTTCTGAGTGGGCGGCGTTACGGATTTTCTGATCTTGACAAGTACGTTATGGGTCGCGTGGACGTTGAGCGTGAGGACTTTGAGATCGTTGGAACTTCTGAAAAAACGCCGAAAACGATCACCTACGACGCACTTGAGTCTATCTTTAGGGGAAGGTACACCATAGATCCAAATAAATTGCTGAAGTCGAGCGCCATGGAAGAACTGAAAAGCATTATTGGACTATCGGAAAAAGACCTTCAGGCGGAATTTCGTACCCAAAAGAGGAAAGTACTCGATGATAATAGTGACCGCATCATATCGGAATCATTCGGTAACAACTTTAGCGCATTGTTTCTACCCATTGTGGAAACACTCAAAGAGTTTTTAAAAAGATGTGTGGAACCTGACTATGAAAAGTGGGCAACGCCGCTGTCAAAAAATAG
>JAITRI010000012.1 GCA_031288455.1 Puniceicoccales bacterium | reverse complement strand
AGGCGAGGAGGGGGTGGGGTGAAAGATCGCGGGCCGTTGTGGAGGAAATTGCGAGTGGCGCCGGTCAACTTTTGTGCACACCGTGGGAAGTTCCGGTTCGCGCGGGAGCGGTCCGCATCGTGCGCGCTTCAAAAGTCCATCGGTTGGAAAATATCTGCAGAGGCGGAAAGCGCCCACGCAAAGGAATTGCGGATGGAACTATGCATTGAATGCAAATTTTTGCATTGAAAATTTTCACATTTGCTTCATAGATTGTGTAATGGCGACATTTCAAACGTTACCCGGGTTCAGAGAATTCTATCCGGAGGAGTGCGCACTGCGGAATTTTCTATTCGAACGGTTCCGGCGGACGGCGCTATCATTCGCGTTCGAGGAGTACGACGCCCCGATACTGGAGCAGACGGAATTATTCACCGCGAAATCTGGTGATGAAATCATCGCGCAGCTGTTCAATTTCGAGGACAAGGGCGGCAGGAGAGTTGCCATGCGTCCGGAGATGACACCGTCGTTGGCGCGCATGGTCGGCACGCGGGCAAATGCCATGAAGCGTCCCATAAAGTGGTTCAACATTTCCGAGGCGTTCCGCTATGAACGCCCGCAGCGCGGGAGGTTGCGCTCATTCTACCAATTCAACGCGGACATGTTCGGGGATATGTCTCCCTGTGCCGATGCAGAAATCATCGCGCTGTGCATACACGCGCTGAGAAATTTTGGACTCAGCTGCGAAGATTTCCACGTGCGCCTGAGTGATCGTAGGCTGTGGACATTACTTCTGCAGTCCCATGGTGCCGGAGATGCCGAGATGCAACAAATTCTCTCCCTAATCGATAGAATCGAGCGGGAGGACCCCGGGCACACCATTGAAAATTTGGGAAAAGTCAGAGGCATCGATGCGGAGAAAGTATACGGTGACATTTTACTGCTGAAAAATGTCCGCACGCTGGATCAACTGGTGAAATTTTTTGAAAAATCCTCGGCTGCCGGGGATGTGATTGGCGAAAGAATCGGAGACTTTTCGACGCTCCTGGGAAGAATGGAGGCGTTTGGACTGTCGAAATTTGTCACCATCGACTTCAGCATAGTCAGGGGACTGGCCTATTACACGGGATTTGTTTTCGAAGCATTCGAGCGCACAGGGCAATCACGGGCATTGGCGGGCGGCGGAAGGTACGACAATTTGACGAAAAAATTGGGCTACTCGGATTTGCCCGCCGTTGGATTTGCGGCTGGAGATGTCACCATAGGAAATATTCTCATGGAGAAGAAAACAGCGCCTATATTTTCAAAGAACTTGTGCTGCTTCATTGTCTATTCGAGGGAAACGGAAAAAATAGCAATGAAACAGGCGGCTCACCTGCGCTGGAAAAATGTCAACGTGGACTACTGCCTGGAGGAATCGAATTTCGTTAAGCAGTTGAAAACGGCTGCGCAGCACAAAGCAAAATTTGTTGCAATTTTTGACGAAGAAAATGCCGCCAGCAATCGCGTGCGCATGAAAAATATGGAAACCGGCAGTGAAAATATTATTAGCAGCGGTGATATTTTTGCGGCCATTTCCGAATGATCGACGACAACGACAGTGAAATCACCGGACTGGTGGAGTATTTTTGGGATCTTTTGAAAACGGTGCATGACCCAGAACTCGGCGTAAATGTGGTCGATTTGGGTCTGATTTATGCCATTGACCTGAAGAGAAATGCCAGCGGTGGGATTTCCGCAGCTGTGGAAATGACGCTGACGACAGTCGGATGTCCACTGGCGGACGTCATAGCGGGAGAGGTGAAAACTGCAATTTTAAGCGGCGGAAAATGTTCCGATGTGTCGGTGAATTTCGTGTTCGACCCGCCGTGGAATGCGGACATGATGACCGCCGAAGGAAAAATGCAGCTTGGACTATTTTAATGCTTGTGCAAAAACGGAAAATTTGCTATGCTTGACAAAATTACATGGATGTTCACGGTAAGGACGAAATATGAGTGGTAGTAAAACGAAAGTTGATGACGCATTGAGTAATTTGGCCTCGCGGCTGCGATTGGAGTCGTTGAAATTGAACGAAAAAAATGAGACATATCTCCTTTTTGATCAAAAGTTTCACGTGACTTGCATATTTGATCCGAGCAAAGACGAATTTATCCTGACGTCGGTCGTCGGAGAACTGGAAAAGAATTCGGTGGAAGCCTATAAGAAGTTGCTCATCGATAACTTCTTCTGGGCAGGGACGGCCGGCTCGCGGCTGTTGCTGTTGCCCGGTGAGGAGGATGAGCCGGACACAATTGTAATACGGGAAATCGTCCCAATCGCCATGTTCGATGAGGAGCGCCTCTACGAGCGCATGGAGGATTTTGTAAACGCCGTCGAATATTGGACGACGGAATATCCAAAGCTGCCACAGGGGGGATCATCGCAACCATTATCGGGAGCGTCTGGAGAGTCCGATTTGGCGATTATGTCTGCCTAATTTTTGGACATTTCCATGTGTGCGTTGGTCGATTCGTGGCTTCCGGGACTGAAAAAGGCGCCGGGGTTGTATTCGTCGCGGCTGATGCTGCGCCCGATACGCGTCGCGGACGCTGATGAGATACGGGAGAGCGTAAATGATAGGCGTGTCTGTGACAATTTATCGTATACGCCACACCCATACACCATGGAAATGGCGGAAAGCTGGGTGCGCAACGTCAACTACGGAATGGCAAACGGAACATGTTGCTATTGGACAATATGCGACAAGAAAACGGAGAAATTTATTGGATCCATTGGCCTGAGCATATACAGCGAACAGGAGGGCTGTGAAATTCACTATTGGATAAACGCCAACGAATGGAATCGTGGATATTGCACGGAGGCGGTAAAGCGCGTCATCAAATACGTCTTCGAGGATAAGAATATTCATCGGCTGTACGTCACACACCGCGAACACAATGCACCATCGGAGAGGATAATAAAAAAATGTGGCTTTGTTTTCGAAGGGAAACAGCGGGATGGACTGAAGCGTTTCGGGAAGTTCGAAAATGTTATGGCCTACAGCATGCTGCAGAACGAATATCTTGCCATGAAAAAAAATGGCCTATACTGATGGCCAATGAAGCTGTTACACAGATATGTGCTGCGGGAGTGGCTGCTGTCGTTGCTGTGCGCGCATCTGGTCTTCGTCTGTCTGCTGCTGATGGAGGACGCCTACAAGAACTTATATTTTTTCGTAAAAGCTGGGGCATCCATTCGGATGCTACTTGAGCACTACGCCAATTTGACTGTGTCATTTGTGCCGCTTGCGATGCACCTTGCAATGTTCATGGCATCATTGTTTGCGTTCGGGAAGTTGCACAGTTCCAACGAGATTGTTGCCATGAAATGTGCCGGGATGAATCTTCTGGAAATAGCAAAGCCGGTCATTGCGTGCGGCGTGATTCTCGCGTCCATTAATCTTCTCTTCGAGGCATTTGTGGCGCCGAGGGCGAGCACACAAATGACACATTTCATGGCGCGCATAAAATCGAAAGCTGGACACGTGACAAAGCTGACAAATGTTGGATTCCGCAACGGATACGCCAACAGGATCTGGTTTTTTCGGTGTCTGGATGAATTCTCAAACTGTGCCGAAAATGTGATCGTCAGCTGCTGCGGCAGTGATGGCGGTGAAACGGAGCGCATTTTCGCGAAGTTCGCAAAGTTTTCCGATGGCGACGGCTGCTGGCATTTCAGTGATGGTTCCGTGACAATATTCGATGGCAACGGACGCGCCGCATCCATTGCTCGGTTTGCGGAGAAGAAGCTCGAAGCATTCTCGGAGAGCCCAAAAATAATGGCCATATCCGCGAAAAAGATAAAAAATCTGTCGCTCGCGGAAATTCTTGGCGCGATCAAGCTCTGCGGAAATGGCACCGTGCACAACATTTTTCTAGCGCGGCTTCATGGAATGTTCGCCGCGGCGGTCCGCTGCGCGCTGCTGCTATTCTTCGCCATTGCATTTTCCACAATTGGTGCCAGTGGAAACACATTCGCCAACGCAGCAAAGGCAACGGTCGTACTGCTGCTGCTGCTGGCATTTGAGTCGACGGTGGCAGTGTTTGGCAACGGTGGAGTTCTACCACCGCCGCTGGCGGCGTGGGCCACAACCGCCGTGATTTTCCTGCCCATAGCACACCTATTCCGCAGGGCAATGTGAATGAATCCGATGGATACCGTGCACGTCATAGATGTTGAGGGGACGAGAAAACGGGGACTG
>JAITRI010000034.1 GCA_031288455.1 Puniceicoccales bacterium | reverse complement strand
TGCCACTTTTGCTGCATAAATCGATCCAACTGCAGTTCCCGTTGCCACGACGGTAACCCCCAACAGCGGCAGAGTAAGTGGTGCTCCAACAACAATCAGAGCAGTTGTGCCGAGTGTAGCCACGGCAATTCCGGCACTAGCGCCGGCAATTCCAGTAAACATCGTTTCCGCCATTGATGAATTTGATGACGCTGGAGAACCGGCAGTGGCAGTGGCAATGTCCCCTGTGGCACTGGCGGTATTGCCGCTGATATTGGACGCACGCGATGCAATATTCCCAACGTTATATGGAATCTGTGCGACAGCAACCTTCAGCTTCGCAGTGTTCTCTTCCATTTCCCTGCATTTCTCAACCATCTCGCTGCTTAATCCTGTTATTTCTCGCAAACCATTAGCGTGAAGGGCCAAGTTTGCTTGCGCAGATTCAAGTTCGTTTTTCTGCTCCGTTAACTGCCCCTGAAGATTCTCAATCTCATTGCGAGTCTCATTTACTTTACGCTCCATTTCTTTGGTTATCTTCGCAGCACTTTCAACGCCACCAGGCCGAAATGTAGCGCGCACATTTTCCTTAAAGCCAAGACCTTTTTTTCTTTCGTCTAACTTTGAACGAAGAAGAGCGTATTCTTCTAGTTTTTTTTGGATTTTTTGGTCGAAGACTTGGATGTTAACCTTCATCTTTTTGATGTTTTCTTCCTCTTCCATCAAATCATTTTTCATCTTCGCAATCCCTTCCTTTATTTCTAGCTCATTTTTTCTGACTTCCTCCTGCACTTTTTCAATCGACTCAAACAGCCATCTTTGCATGTCGCTCAACTGTTCCACGCTTTTGCCTAGTAAGTCGGTGACTTGTTTTTGATTTTCTTCAATTTTAACTTTGTTTTCCTGTATATTATCCCATAGATTCGGCAACGCGACTACGACTTTACCTGCTTCTACAATTGTGGCAGCGATTGCTTTGAATTTTGTTTTGGCTTCTCTTTTCATGTCGTCCAGCGATTTCAGCACAACTTCTTTGTTGTATTCGGCTGCAGTCGTTAGCATATTCACATGCTCCTTGTTGGCTTCAATGGTTCCTTTAATGTTTTCGATTAGATTCCCTTGGTTTGTGGCGAAAGACTTAGTTGCCTCCAGCTGCATTCGGGACAATTCTGCTAAAAATTCAGCCCGACAAATTATCCGCGACGGGAGCGGCCACGTGCCGATGAATCATAGTCTTTCGCAAGTTTCCAGTCCGAGCAGATGCATGGCGGTCTCCATCACGCTTAGGGTGCGCATGACGATCGCCAGCCGGCGACTTGTCACATTATCCGCCTCTCCAATGACGCGGTTTGCGGCGTAAAATGCGGAATACTCGCTGGTCAACTCAAACAAATACGCGCAGATGTAATGGGGTCTTAACTCCTCCACTGCCTGCGTCAAAATTATCGGAAAATATGTCAGTTTGCGCACCAAATGTCGCTCCTCTTCCGTCTCGATCACGTCGGCGGAAACGGCATTTGGATCCCCATTCCACCTGCGAAGAATTGACTTCATCCGCGCAACGGCGTAGAGCAAATATGCGGCCGTGTTGCCGTCGAACGACAGCATCTTATCCCACGAAAATACGTAGTCACTGGCGCGATTCGACAGCAAATCAACATATTTTATGGAGTCGATGGCGAGGACTTTTGCGGCACGGAGCTTCTCATCCGCCGATAAATTTTCACTCTTTTCCTCAACGATTTTCAACGCGCGCGCCTTCGCCTCATCCAGCAACTCCTTCAATTTGACTGGCGTCCCGGATCTGGATTTTATCGCCTTGCCGTCCTCTCCCAAAATCGTCCCGAAGAATATGTGGCGCATTTTCGGACACGTTCGCCCATAGGCGGCATACCACTTCTCAACGGTGAGGAACAGCTGCTCAAAATGATCACGTTGCCTACTGTCGGCCACGTAAATCAGCTCATCGGCGCGTAAATTTTCCGTTCTATGCAGCACCGTTGCCAAGTCCGTCGATGCGTAGTTGGATGCGCCATCCGCCTTTCGCACAATGAACGGCTGCTGCGAAAATCTCTCGTGTTCTCCGTGAAATACGCACAGTGCGCCATTATCCTCCCGCGCAATGCGCTTGTTCAACAGCTCGGCATACACACTGTCCACCCTGTCGCGGTAGAAAGATTCTCCAAGCGTCATGTCAAATGATACGCCCATTTCGCGATAAATCTCGTCAAACGCCGCCAGAGAAATCCCGTTGATCGCTTCCCAAATTTTCAAACTTTCACAGTCCCCATTCTGCAACTTCACCAGTTCACTGCGCGCAGCAGCGAGCGCATCCGCATCTTCTTTCACCAGCGCCGAGCCCCATTGGTACAGCGATTCTATCTCTTCGAGCGTCAGGTCCGATGCGGACAATCCATTCCTCCCAATGGCCATGATCAGTATACCAAATTGCGTGCCCCAATCTCCAACGTGGTTGTCGCGAATGACATCGGCACCACAAAACTTCAGCATCCTCTGAATGGAATCCCCAATGTTCATGGAGCGCAGATGTCCCACGTGCATCTGCTTCGCCGTGTTGGGCGATGAATAGTCGATGACAATGCGCCTGCCACTGAAATTCTTCGACAGCGCACTGCGGTAATTCTCCTCTGACCTGTAGGAATTTGTCCACTCCGCCAGAAATTCACACGACAGCTCGAAGTTAATGAATCCCGGACCGGCGACGGAAACACTAATTTTCCCTCTGAAAATTTCTTTCATTCTCAGCCGCTCGACGATATTCTCCGCAATTTTTTTTGGATTCACGCCATGCGCCTTCGCGTACGGGAGAATTCCGTTGCTCTGGAAATCACCAAATTTCGGGTCAGATATCCTCACATCCGGCGAAAATTCACTCCCCGAAATGCCGCATGCCGCCGCGGCCTCAGCCACCTCTCCCGCCAGCGCAATGTCAATCTGAAACCACATGCGGACAGAAAAAACAAGCGACAAAGTTAGGCAAGGAAAATTGACGCATGCGCCAGAGGGCACGCCAGCTCAGTCCCCATAAAAAATATTGCCGCGGCAGCTTTGTCTTTGGGCTTCGGATGATTCCCGCGCTCACCAGCGAAGCGACCCGCATCCGCTTCGCGGATGCGGTGGGGGCAGTGGCTGCGCCCCTGCCCGCCGTAGGCGTAAAGGCATAAACAAAACGCTGCAGCGGGAAGTCCCGGCGCCGTATTTTTAGAATAAAGTTCCGGGCGCCAGTGCTTCTAGCTTTCCGATGGATTTGCCTCCAGACCCGCCGGGTGCCTGAATAAAGCCGTTAGCTTTGCGATGCCCCTGATTAGCCAATTATTGGTAGCGGCTGGCCTCTCCACATCGCTCAGCTGTTTATCTAAATTTTTAACTCTGGCTTTTATGACGATTTCATCGATCTGTGTCGGCAAACTTTTTATCGCGCCAATGATGCTATATGGTGTCCACAGCAAAAAAATTATTTTCAGTGGTGTCACATCCTGCGGCTTCATGGAGATGAACACAGCAGCAAAAATGATCGATACCACCAGGAACCGAGTGAATTTGTTCATTGATTCTGAAATCTCATCGATGCGCTTGCGACTCAAATTTATGGCATTCAATGTGGCAAGGTGTGCCATATGCGCCAATGGGCCGATTTTGCGAAAAAATCCACTGCAACGATAGAGTTCCGCTGCGGCTGCTATGTCACTTTTTCTGGCATCCAAAATGATCAATCGCTGCTCTTTTATGATTCCCTTCAACATTTCATTTGCTTCCTTTAGCAGCGCCTCGGGATCATTCATCTCATTCTGTCTATTTTCAGCGTCAGTGGCATTTGGAACATGTGCGCCATTTTCTTCCACACTGTGAACATCATCTCGCTGCACAACATTTTCTTCAGCACTATTCCGCTGCTGAACTTCTCCACTATTTTCAGTGACCGGAACATGTTTTTCGCCATCCGGATGTGCAACATTCTCTTCCACCCTGCGAACATCATCTCGCTGCACAGCATTTTCTTCAGCACTATTCCGCTGCTGATCATTTTCCGGATTGGCCTGTTGCGATGATTCGGCATCATTTTTTCTTTTCCCCATCGCTTCCAGCCTTCTCTTCTGCGCAATAGCGCTGATCAATTGCTGGGCGTCATCATTTGCGCTGACGTCTATTTCCATCACATTCTGAACTGCGCCACTATTTTCAGCGACCGGAACACGTTCTTCGACATTCAAATGTGCAACATTTTCTTCCGCCACGCGGACATCATCCGTGGAATGTGCATCACTTTCTTCCATCATACTACTCAATATCCGATCCTTCAATGGATCGTTTTGCTGATCTAAATCGTTTTGCTGATCAGTTGAGTCAAATGCTCGTGCGTCTCTTAATTGTTGCAACCTGTTCCTTACGCGCCCTCTAACATTCAGCAGCATATTCATGTCGCCGCCTCTAGATTTTTTCGCCTTCCTGCACTCCTCAACCCACCCAGTGGCAGTGTAAATCTCGAGACTTGTGCTATTTTCTAGCCATTTGGTGAATTTTTCCTTGGCTTCAAAAGTCTCCTTCGCCTGCCGTTTGGCATCTTGCCCGCCGGCGTCATTGAAGTTTTGCGGGTTGTGCACGGACTCTTGTTGTGATGTTTTTAGACCATTGCATATGGTCGCAGCTTTGGCGTCATCGAACCGTACAATCTTTCTAACCGCTTCACCAATGACAATTTCGCGCCTGTCAACCTGTCCCCCTGGAAGCAGACTGCCCTCCGGTCGCTGCACAGACAAACTTTCCGACGCATTTGGCTGAGCAGTGCGCACATTGGTTGGGTTTTCGCGCAATAAATGCGACCCCGATCCAAACAAACTAACTCCGCTACCATTCATGCGTATTCCGTCCACAAATATGAATGACACATCGGAGATTAGAAATCAAGAAAAAAAGAATAGTTCGGCGAATTTTTCCGGATCCGTGAGCATACTATGAACATAAAAAATGGCGCAATGGTAACATTTTCCGTTGACATTTTGTGCGCTGTAAATTCTGAGATGTTGCACGCGTCGATGAGATTTTGTTTGCAAAATTTATGTATTTCAATTGGTGAATGTTCCCGTGTGCTATGGAAGGTGCCGGTGCAATGGCGAAAATGGGTAACATTTTTTTAATTTCTGCGCTTGTGGTTTTGGGATTCACAAATGCGAAGCTTGTGTCTTCCATCCTATTGTCGAAGGGGGAAGTGCGCAAATTGTCCAGCAGGCTGAATTATCTTTCGGAGAGGCACAGTGAGGCGGAAAATCAATTCGCGCTTAAGCAGGACCACATGAGCAAAATGCTGACGGATAGCGATTTTGTGGAGCGCGTTGTGCGCGAAAAAGAGGGATACATAAAGCAGAAGGAGATGGTCTTCAAATTTGAGGATTAGGGAATATGACCAATAGGCAGGCACGGGAGTTGAGAGTCCACTTTTGCAAATATGGACAGGACCACGTTTTTAAATTCTGGGAGATACTCTCCGAAGACGAACAATTGCAGCTGCTGCAGCAGGCGAAAAGTTTAGACCTTGATTATCTGTCGAATATCGTCGATGGACTGTTGCACAGCAATGCGCGCAGGAGCAGAGTTTTTGGCACTCTATTTCCCGCCAGGTTCGTGAAATTTCCGAATTCCGAGGTGGATTGGCAAAAGTGGAAAGAGGCGGTTACGGTGGGAGAACAGCACATCGCCAACGGGAAAGTTGCCGCCTTTACGGTTGCCGGAGGTGAAGGCTCACGGCTTGGATGCGCGGCGCCGAAGGGAATGTTGCAGGTGACTCCGCTGAAAAAAAAGACGATTTTCCAAGTATTTGCCGAAAAAATAAGAGCCGCCGAAAGGAAGTACGAAACTTCCATTCATTGGATAATAATGACCAGTGAACGCACGCACAATGAGACCATAGAATTTTTTGGGAAAAATGATTCATTTGGCGTCGAGAATATACATTTTGTCAAGCAGGGACAGATGCCGGCCGTTAGCGGAGATGGCAAGATTATAATGGAATCACGAGGCAAAATTGCGATGCATCCGGATGGACACGGCGGGGCACTGAAGGCGCTCGGGAAGTCAGGAATGCTGTCAATGCTGGAAAATTTAGGAGTCGAAACGATAAGTTATTTCCAGGTGGATAATCCGATAGTTCGGTGCATTGATCCATATTTCATCGGTCTGCACGCGAAGAATCGCTGCCAAGTCTCATCTCGGATGATAAAGAAATTATATCCGGAGGAGAGAGTCGGTGTCTTCTGCGAGCGCGACGGGAGGACGTGCGTCATTGAATATTCGGATCTTCCAAAGGAACAGGCGATGCTGCGCGATTCCAACGGAGATCTTGTGTTCTGCGCCGGCAATGCGGCGATACACCTGTTGGACGTGCAATTTGTCAAAAAATTCAACGGCAGTGATTTGGATTCCGAGGTCACCTATCACGTGGCAAAAAAAATCATCCACGCCGTTGATCAGTTCGGAAATACGATCGTTCCGCAGTCGCCGAATGCTCTGAAGTTGGAAATGTTTATATTTGACATTTTGCCATTTGCGGAAAGAACAGTTATTTTGGAGAGCGAACGGCTATCAAATTTCAGCCCCATCAAAAATTCGGAAGGCCTCGACTCGTTGAAAACGTGCCAGCAGGATCAGCTGAAACTATTCACAAAGTGGCTGCTTGCTGCCGGTGTCGACATCCCATCCGACGAAAATGGTCTCCCGCCGTTCGACATTGAAATCAGTCCAATGTTTGCCGACAACAAGCACGATTTTCTGAAAAAATGGTCAGCGCTCGCCAACAAACCGGCCATTGCGGCTGGGCAGTACATAGAATAAACGTCCGCCGGAGGCATAATCAAAACGTCGCAGTGGAAATTTATACAAAAAGTGCCCGGCGCCGTATTTTTAGAATGAAGTCCGCGGCGCCAGTGTTTTTAGTTACACGATGCAAGCGTCGCAGTGGAAAGTGCAGGCGCGACGGAATGGGAAGTAGCACAGGATTTCACGCGCGAAGCGGTCCGCATCCGCTCCGCAGATGCGGCGGGTTGCAGGGGCTGTGCCCCTGCCCGCCGGAGGCGTAAATAAAAACTGCACAGCGGGAAGTCGCATCCACGGAGCGCCACTGAAGTGCCAGGCGACGCATTTTTAGAGCAATGTACACGGTGCCAATATTTTTTTAATTTTTCTGTGATTTTTTGCTCTGGAAAATTTGTACGAGGAAATGGTGGCCGGCAATGGATACTTTGCTCGAGAGGATGGAACGCCACCGTTCGCGAAGCGGTCCGCATCCGCTCCGCGGATGCGGCGGGTTGCAGGGGCTGCGCCCCTGCCCGCCGGAGGCATAAACAAAACTGCTACCGATGCGAACGCACTGGGACTATGACAGCAGCTGTGACAATTATTTTTGATCGTCCGCATTGACGAAAGATGTGCGCAGTTCCCGTGATTTCCCTCTCACCCCCTCCTCGCCGAAGGCGAGGA
>JAITRI010000063.1 GCA_031288455.1 Puniceicoccales bacterium | reverse complement strand
ACTGCCGGATAGTTGCCTGCGATTATGTGCGGGAGATGTTTGGAAAGGCTCACCGGATATATTTTTTCGACGCCGGATGCTATGTCGCCAATGGGGAACCATCTAAGTTCCTTGACGGTGAGTTTTTCGTTCTCTGTCAGATGTGAAGCGTCGAGGTCCATCGCCTTCGTTCGCGCGACCACGAATCGCTGTTTCACCGTTGTCTGGACGCCTTTCAGCAGCAAATCAACGGCGCCGAACCACACCTCAGGGCCGAATTTCACATCCTCCTTGACAATGCCGGTTTCTTCGAAGAGCTCGCGTGCTGCGGCATCGAGCAATGTCTCGCCATCTTCGATCTTGCCTCCCACCATGTTCCAGAAACGCCCGCCGTACTTGCCGTCCGTCCCTCTTATGTTTTCGTCATCGATGCACAGCAGCGCCAGTTCATTTCTGGAATTCAGCAGTATCAATTTGACGCTTATTCTCTCGGTGGTGCTCCCCATGGTGGAGCAAAGAAGTGTAATCCATGGCCGAAACAAGATAAATTTAGCGCGCGCCCATTTTTGCTTTAAAAGGAGAGTTTTTACATTAGCATTCATCAGCAGATGAATGAAATTGAAAATGTCATTATCATCGGCAGCGGATGCGCCGGATTGACGGCGGCCATATATGCCGCAAGGGCAAATTTATCTCCGCTGCTAATTGACGGCTCACAGCCGGGAGGGCAGCTCACCACAACAAATGATGTGGAAAATTTTCCAGGCTTTCCCGATGGCATAAATGGATTTCAGCTGACGGACTCCATGCGCAAGCAGGCGAGCAAGTTTGGCGCGCGCTTTGCCGACGGGACAGTTTCCGCCGTTGACTTTTCGGGAGATGTGAAAAATGTAATCGTTGGCGACAAAACGCACCGGGCGAAGGCGGTAATCGTCGCAACGGGGGCATCCCCGAGGCTATTGGGAGTAAGGGGCGAAAGGGAATTTTTTGGAGGGAAAGGAGTCAGCGTCTGCGCCACCTGCGATGGAGCATTTCACAGAAATAAAGACGTCGCCGTTGTTGGCGGCGGAGATGCCGCCTGCGAAGAGGCACTGTTCCTGACGAATTTTTGCGCAAAGGTGTATCTAATACACCGCAGAGATGCGCTGCGGGCATCGAAATTGGTCGCCGAGCGTACGCTCGCCAACGCGAAAATTGTCCCGCTGTGGAATAGCATTGTGGAGGAAATCACAGGCAAGGATAGAGTTTTAGGGATCAAGGTGCGCAGCGTAGTGAACAATACAATGGCGGAGGTGGCATGTTCCGGAGTATTCATTGCGGTGGGACACGTGCCAAACACGCAGCAATTTGCAAAATGTTTGCATTTGGATGCGAATGGATACGTGCGGCGCAGAGAGAATTCATTCGTTGAGACAAATTTGGATGGAGTTTTTGTGGCTGGGGATTGTGCCGATGGTGACTATCGGCAGGCTGTGACGGCGGCAGGGACGGGCGCCATGGCGGCAATTGCGGCCGAAAGATACATCCACGGGAAAATTAAATAGGTGGGAGAAAGTATGGAAAAGTGTCAATTTTGCGGAAAACCGGCGACTGTGCACATGACGCAGATCGTGAACAATAAAACGACCGTTGTGCGCATGTGCAGCGAATGTGCCGCAAAGCATGGTCTCTTCGACAAGGATGGGCTTCCATTCGCCATGCTGTCCAGCCTAGGAGAGGCGCTGTTTGCCGGCCTAAAGCATTCCCAGTCCGCCAGTGGACTGATCTGTTCCCGCTGCGGCTGCACACCGGCGTCATTCAGGGAGACGGGGCGCCTGGGATGCCCAAATTGCTACAAAGATCTCAAGCTGCTGGTGGACGGCATAGTGGAATCCTCACAGAAGGGCGCCGTTCACAAGGGGAAAAAATTGAAAAGTCACGCGTTTGTCGATGGCGGCGATTGGAATACTCTAAGCGGAGGCAAAGGTGACGACGGTAGGCGCAAAAAGATGTCATCCGCCGAGAGACTGGACGCGCTGCAGGAGCAGCTGGACGACGCCATTAGGGAGGAAAGATATGAGGAAGCGGCGAAGTTGCGCGATGAAATCAGGAAATTGAAAGGGTAGAGGAGCTATGGCAATGAACGATTTTGGGAAAAAACTTTTCCATGATGCGAGGGAGGCAAAGGAGACAATGCCGGCTATCATCAGTTCCCGCATAAGGCTCGCCAGGAATCTTGCCGATGCGAAATTCGTGAAATATGCCTGCAGGGGAGATTTGCGCGCCGTTGCGAACATGTGCGAAAAGGCGCTGTCAAGCTGTAAAATTCTCGATGGCAACAGCGTGCTAAACGTATGCGATCTGCAGGAATACGAGCGCACGGCATTGGTGGAGCGGCACATGTGCAGCCAGGAATTCATTGTCGACACCAATGAATCTCGTCTGCTATTTACGCCGGATCACACGGTGTCCATAATGATAAACGAAGAGGATCACCTGCGCATACAAATTTTCCGCTACGACCTTAACTTCAGGGCGATGTTCGACAGGATTAATGCCATCGACGACCATCTGGCGGACAATTTGAGCATAGCATTCGACGAGCACTACGGATTTTTGACGTCATGCCCAACCAACGTTGGCACCGGGATGCGCGCTTCGGTGATGATGCACTTGCCGGCACTCGTGATTACGAAGCAGATAAATAATTTAATCCTCGCCGTCCAAAAATTGGGATTTGTCGTGCGAGGGCTGTTCGGAGAAGGATCCGAGGCGAAGGGAAATTTTTTCCAAATATCGAATCAGCAGACACTTGGACTGTCGGAAGTTGACATTCTATCGCGACTCACGCAGATAATAAAATCCATAGTCGACTACGAGTTGAATGCGCGCGAGATCGTGAAAAAGGAGAAGATCGTTTGGCTCTATGACAACATTGGCCGTGCGCTGGGGATTTTGCGCGGCTGCTATAGCATTGCCTCATCCGATGCCATAAATGGTATTTCGCTGCTGATGTTGGCTGCTGACCTCGGCTATCTCCGCGGGAATCTGCGGTGGGATTTGAATCAGATCATGATGAAGATTCAGAGCTCTCACATTCAAGTTTTGGAAAACAAAGCGCTGGGAAGTGCCGAACGCGACATCAAACGCGCCGAAATTTTGCGAAATTTTTTCGCCAAGATCCCGGATTTGAAATTCGAATGATTGCCAGCGGCGCCGCGACTGCAGTAGGGGCCATTGGGACGAAGGTGGACAACTTTTCGGTGATTTTTTGCTCTGGGGAATTCGCGATCGATTAGGATGTGCTGCGTGAGACCTTGTGACAATCCAGCTATGCCACTGCTATTTGGTTAGATGCGTTTTTAATCATTTGCTCCTCATCCGCCCGCGATTGGCAAAATAGTAATTCCCAGTAGTTGTATGTGGCCAAAAATTCTCTGAGATTGGGGACTTTAGTCGGTGTGTTTTTCATCGAATCCAGCAAAACCCATCCGTCTTCTGTCGTCCATATGAGTGACACGAAGTGGTCATTGCTACCGGTGTCAACGATCGCACGCGTTACACCGTTTGGAAGTTTGTTCTGATCAAGACACCCTAGAAAGTCTTCCGAAGTGGAACTGCTGCCACTGCCATCGTTCCGTTTCAGATTGTTCCCTGAGCCGCTTTCGGAGCGCAACGTTACCTTACATTTATCCAGAATCATCTCCTTCAATTCCGCCGAGTGCGAACCTTTGACTGGCGAGAATTGTTGCATCCGCGCGAAGATTTCATTGTATAAATCCTCCATTTTCTTGATATGAGTTTCAATATCGGTAATTTTTTTTGCTGTGTCAGCGCTGAAGTTTCCATTTGAATCCGGTGCAGCATCTCTTTTGATATTTTCAATAGCCCATATTTCTGTTTGTTTGATATTTCTCAAGTAATCGCAAGTGCCATTCCAATTAGGGCTAACGTCAATATTTCCCGAAAAATTCCTAATGCAATTGGTGATGATTTGCGCCTGTGGCATTAGCTCCGGAGTATTATTGCCATTTAGAATACCATTCGAGCATTTAGCTATTTCGGAAGCGGCAGCAATGGCGGGATCGATGTGATCAGCTGTGTATTTTTGGATTTCTTTGATTTTATCTTCGATGCCTCTTGCGCGGAATTCATTGCCGTGCTGTTTTGCATTTTCCGCCATTTTTGTAAATTTTTCAAGTAAAAGTTTTACTTGCTCGAGAGCTAGCACACACTTATTCTTTGACTCAGTGTGGATGTCAGCCGGAAGCACGCCGGAAAATTCGTCGGAGGCCACCTGATACAATATGTGTGGCGTGAATATGTCTTCCACACTGACGAGTGGGCCTCCAAAGGTATTATTAATGCTGTGAACGCCGCATAGATTATACCGATCCATCTTATTTTCGAGGTACAGATCTTTTATGCTTTTTGGGGTTAGCGTAAAAATATCCGGAATCTTGAAGCACTTCATTTCACCATTTATCATTCTTTGCTCTATCCGATTCTGCAGCTCCTTCGGAAAAGGCTCGTATGCGTCATTTTCTTCCGGTGGCATGGGCACATCTCCTAATCCCGTGGGAATGAATATTTTTTCGGCTATCAGGTGAGCCATTATGAATACAGTAGCTGCCACCTGCCGTTCTTCTCTGGCCCGTGCGAAAAAGTCTTGGATGATATCACTGTAACCAAGATCACTCATGGAATTGCGGACTATGACGAGTGGCACTGTTGCAATTTCTTCGGCGCCATAATTTTTTAATTTTTTAAGTATATCTTTGCTATACTTCATACGCAGCAGTTCACTACTCTCTGATTTTATGGTGCATACAATGCCATGGCGGTCATCACTTTTCGCAGTTTTCAGTTCTTCTTTTTTTTCAATATTTCCGATTCTTTTTTTTCAATTTTCTGCGACAGTTCATCCTCTAAATTTTCACCAAAACGCGACACGTCGGCATTGAATCCGTCCATCCAGTAGAGGAGTATTATTAATTGGCCTTGTCTATTGCGCTATCTGTGGGGGTCGCGGCAATCTTTTTCATAAGAGTTTTGCGCAGTTCATTGGTGTCTATGTCTCTGATATAACAAAATTCACCAAATGTGATGGATGCCTCCAGGAGTTTATTCTTCACCGCATCGAATGTCTCATCGTTCAGTCCATTAAAAATCTCCTTTGCGGTCCATGAAATGGGAGGGTTTAATATTTTAATCGCATGCTCCAGCAGCTGCAATTGATCATTCAGAGGTTTTATGTCTATGTCTTTTGCGTATGGCATTGCTTCATTTATGAATTTCGTCTTATCAATTAGAGCAACCCTGAGATCTTCAATTTCTCCGATGGGCGACATGTCGCCATTGATTTCGTTCATCCAATGGAGCAGCAGTATTAAATTGGCCTTTGCCATTGCGTCCTTCTCATTTGCTGCAGATGCTTTTATTTTTTCCATGATCTCTTCGCGCTTTTCGCTGGCATTCATTCTGTTCTGGG
>JAITRI010000056.1 GCA_031288455.1 Puniceicoccales bacterium | reverse complement strand
CCCAAGTCACAGGTTTTAGTAGTCGTTTCCCGGAGATGTCCGAGGTCGGCGCTCGTAGCGGTCCGCACCCGCCTAGCGGATGCGGTGGGAGCAGGGGCTGTGCCCCTGCCCGCCGGAGGCGTAAACACAAGTCCGCGTCGTCCGAGTTTTTACTCTTCCGACGACTGTGTTTTAGTTTTCGTTTTCCGGAGATTTCCGCCGTCCGCGCGCGAAGCGGTCCGCATCCGCTACGCGGATGCGGTGAGTGCAGGGGCTGTGCCCCTGCCCGCCGGAGGCGTAATTAGTGTTTGCGTTTGTGTTCCTTTGTCCTGTGCGCATCCAGCAGCTGCCGGTCGAGTTTTCCGATCATCGCGTCGATGGATTTGTAAAGATCCTCCGTTGCCGCCTGCGCTTCGATGTTGGGCCCGCCTATTTCAACGTGTCCATGTGCCACGAATTCATCCTGATGCCCTTTATTTTTCGACATTTCCAGTGTCACGCGCACTCGGATAATTTCCCTGTCATGGTGAAATAATTTGCGGACCTTTTCGGAAACGATGGCCTTTAGGGACTCCGTCAAATCCACATGCACACCCGATATGATTATTTCCTGATCGCTCATGTTGGAAAGCATAATAGAAGCAATCAGGATTTTTTCAATGCCGCAGGTGGAAGATATGAAAATTTTGGCAGCGAATCTGATGTTTTCAGAAGTGATAGGCAAAAATTTTCCACGGCACGCATCTCCACTGTTTCCTTTTCGGAAGTATCATTCAACCCGAATAGGTGCAAATATCCGTGGATTAGGTACAGGCTGAGTTCTTCCGAAAATGTCATTCCGTGCTCGCCGTGGTAGGCAAGCGCACAGTCAGGAGAAACGCAAATTTCACCGGCGAAGTGCATGGCGGGATCTCCCGGAAATGTTATCACATCCGTGAGCGTGTCATTTTCTAGAAATTTTCCGTGGATTCTGC
This sequence comes from Puniceicoccales bacterium, assembly GCA_031288455.1. Lineage (GTDB taxonomy): Bacteria > Verrucomicrobiota > Verrucomicrobiia > Opitutales > JAIRKQ01 > JAIRKQ01. The sequence continues at coordinate 12,467 of JAITRI010000056.1, read as the reverse complement.
ACATTTCATCGGCGGTGAGAAATGCCACCGACAGATCTCCCCCTGGAATTTTAAATGCCGTGGTGTCCATCAGAAGAAATAGCGTCCGCACATCGCCTTTGGGAAAATCAAGCGCCGCGACGGCATTTGCAATGGACACATTGCGCGGTGATTTATTCGCTTCTGTCATAGATGTCATCGCCGCCGGAACTGCGGGCGGATGCATAGGAAATTCTAGAGTGCATCATCGACAACACGACCGATGAAAATGCGCGCTTGAGATCTCGAATTTCATCGAACGTGATGGCGCATTCGTCGAATTGGTGGTCGTTCAATTTTATGGAAAATATGACGTTGACGAGATTTTCGATCGCCTGGTGCGTAACGCGCTTCATGCTCCTGCTGGCCGCTTCGATGGAATCCGAAAGCATGACTATCAAATTTTCCTTTGTCTTGGGACGTGGACCATCGTAGCGGAAAGCGGCGGCTTCAATTTTATCGGCGACGAACGCATTGATTTCCTCGCCTGACATGCCATCGGTGGTGATGCTTTCTATCAGATTATTTCTGGCTTTGTCATAGAAATATTGTATCAGGGTCGTCCCGTGATGCTGCTGAATGATATCCGTAATCGCCGGAGGTAATTTGTGTTCCTTTGCCAATTCAATGCCGTCCTTCACGTGATTTTTTATGATGAGGGCGCTCATATACGGCGTCTGCTGGTCGTGCAAATTTATCTGATTGTTTTGATTTTCCATAAAATATTCCGCCTTCAGCATCTTTCCTATGTCATGGTACAGCGCTCCCGTTTTGCAGAGTACGGCATTTGCATTCACGTGTGTTGCCACCTGTTCCGCTATGTTCGCCGCGATCAAACTGTGGTTATAGGTGCCCGGTGCTAGAATTTGCAGATTTTTCAGGATCGGATTATTGTAGTCCGTCAATTCCAGCAGTGTGACGTTGGAGTAGGTGGCGAACAGTTTCTCGAAGAACGGAAACAGCACAACGGTTAATACTCCAGAGCTCATGCACATCACGGCAACGGAACAGCTCTGCAGCAGCGTCAGCTTCGTCGCGACCATTGGTATCAAATCCTTTGCGATTACGACGATGGACATGACTGCTCCCGTCACAACCCCAGCGCGCGCAATCTTTATGCGGAAGTTAACATTTTTCAGCAGGCCGATGAAGATTAGATTTGCCGACAAAAATACCAGGAGGAATTCCATGGATTTCGACACCATCAGCGTGTAGTACACGGACACCAAAAATGAAACGATCGCCCCTCCAACGGGCCCGTAAATCAACATCGCAATGGCGGATGAACACAGCGCCGGCGGCACAAAATGCAGTGAACAGATGGCGAGGAAACTTTCGGAAAATATCTCCAGTTCTCCTATCTGTATGAATATTCGCAGCGCCAGCAGTTGTGCCATCGCCAACACGCCGCACGCCGTAAGCGTCCTCATGGTCGGACGCTTAAGTTTTGGGAAAATGCGCAGCAGGAATACCAGAGCATACATGGCAAGTGTGCCAAAAAACATCTTCTGGTAGAATGCCGTGTGGAATCCGTAACCGATGCGATTCGCCGCCTTGAGTGCTTTTTGATACTCCGACAGCGCTTCGTATGTGTCAGCGTCAACCTCCCTATTGCTCTCCAGCAGCGTATCTCCGCGTTTGACCTTTACGCGCACCGGCTTGATGGACCGCAAAATCATGTCGAACTTGGCCTTGCTCTCGTCCGCGTCGTACACAAGATTTGGCCTAATGCCCTGCTTCACTATGTTAAACAGTATTGTCGCAATGTCCTGATCAACGTCCATCGACATCAGATGCATCCTCGCGTAGTGCAGCGCCCCCTCCAAAGTGCGCACATTCCGCCTGTTACCATCCTTCAGCTTCAGCCCTAAAAAATTTATCGCACGGCCGGATTCCATGTTAAGCGCGACCACTTCCGAAAGAACACCGTCCTTGGCTATTTCACGCAGTACGGATATGCATTCCTGGAATACGCGTGCCCGTTCGATCGCCGGCAGCGAACTTATGAGAAATGCTATATCCTGCCATTCCACGCGAATAACATTCATCGCGACGAATTCATTGACGAATTCGCGGATGTCATCGCGCCCTGACTCGCGCAGCGTGTGCTCATAGGTAAAAATTTCCATCTGCTCATCGAGCGCCTTTAGGGCACCTATGAAATGGTCGTAGCTGCGCTCGTCTATGTCGAATACGTTACTCGTTTGACTTTTTTTCTGCTCGTACAGCCTCGCCGTCCTGGACTTGCTCTCGTATTCAAATGATACGTCCGCAACGATCCTTGTCTTCGACACGTTGCCCGGAATGAACTGAATCCGCAGCCAATTATTCCCGATGAACGATATCGCCGACAGCGCAAATGCAAAGGCGAGAAATATCAGCACACCGATGAACTTTGTATTTCTCGCAAAACGGGAGACGTTTGAGCCAGCCGAAAGACCATATGGCCTACCAAAAATACCACTTTGCCGTCTGGTTATGCCCATTTAAAACGCTTCCTTAGCCTGTTGGCAAATCCGCCGTGGATCTAAACAAAAGTGCGCAGACGAGCAACCATTTTTTCCAGTGCCTGCGGTAAAACTTTTGTATCGGCGATGATGGGCATGAAATTTGTGTCTCCATTCCACCGCGGCACAACGTGGCAGTGCACATGGCTCGCTATTCCGGCGCCCGCGGCGGACCCGAGATTGTAGCCTATGTTAAATCCATCCGGGTGCAACGCCTCCGACAGCACCTTCTGCGTCTTAAGAATGCACTGGCAGAAGTCGTAGTATTCATCCGAATCCATGTCCTGTATGTCGGCGACTCTCCTGTAGGGAATCACCATGGCATGGCCAGCGTTGTAGGGAAATTTATTAAGTGCGGCGTAGCAGAGTTCGCTTTTGAATATCAGCAGCGAAGAGGCATCGCTTTCATTTGGTATGTGAATGAAAGGGTCATTTTCGCTAGATTTTTCCGACTGAGGAATTTCCACATATTCCATTCGCCAATAGGCATGCAAGTTCTTCACGCGCCAATGTGAATGAATTTCAAAAAAAATTTCAACCATCTATTTTTGGCGCAAATGTCCATTTTTAGCAATGAATTACATTTTACTCGTTGAAATTTTCAAAAATTTTTACAAAATCCATAGCATGAGGTTCGAATTCAAAGCATTTGGAGAAAACGGAGAAATTATCTCATCGTCCATCGATGCCATTAGTAAAAACGATGCCGTATCCATCCTGAAGGGACGGAAATTAAGGCTGATTAGCGTAAATGCTGCCGAGCGCAATAAATTGTCGAATTCCCCGGTGAATTTTCTAAAAAATTTGTGGAAATTTCTAAACAAGAAACCTGAAAAATTAACGTCCGCGACCATCTGCATATTTTTTGAAAAGGTTTATCGGATGCTATCGGCCAACCTGACGCTGGCGGATGCAATAGCATCGATACACAAAAGCACCAGCGATGGGGCGGAAAGGGCATTTGCGGCGAAACTGACATCGGACCTTTCCTCCGGGAAGTCGTTCTACGAGTCAATCACGAGCTTTGGGCTGCAGATCGATTCAAGCGTGCTCAGCATAATTTCCGTTGGTGAGGCGACTGGCAAGCTTGCCGATGCGTTGATGGATGCACTGGAATATATGCATTCGCAAACCGATCTAAAGAAGAAGATGGTATCGTCGCTCATCTATCCTTCGTTCATGATCACGTTCGCGATCGTAATCATGCTGGGATTCGGGTTTTTGATTATCCCGGCCATAGAAAATTTTGTCACAGAGCTCGGCGGGACGCTTCCTCCCATTGCGGTGTGGATGCGATCATTCATAGAAAATTCCATAAAAGCCGCATTATGTGCGGTGATATTGTTCGTGATTATCATCATCTATGCGCGGATTTCTCGAAAGTCGAAGGCGGGAAAGCGCAGGATCGATGGCATCATTTTGCGCCTGCCGGTGGTTTCCGGCGCGGTGCGCCTATTTTTTATGGTTAGCGTGTCGAACATGATGCGAATGCTTCTGGGAAACGGCGTCGACATTGTGGAGGCGCTGCGATTGGTCAAATCAACCATTACAAATTCCGTCCTCAGCAGCAATTTTGCCGCAGCGGAACATGACATATTGGAAGGGAAAGGCGTCTCGACATCCTTTGAAAAATATGGAATTTTCAGCGCTGAGCTCTGCGATATTCTCGCAGTCGGAGAAAAAATCGGGAACATAGCGCTGTCGTTCAAGGATGTTTACAAAATCTACAGCGAAAATTTGAAAATTTTCATGAAAAAGCTGCCCTCAAGAATTACCGCTGCGGTCCTTACCTTTGCGTTCTCACTGATTGGACTGTTGGTCCTGACGATCATTCAAACGCTGATGGGGATGACATCTTCGCTCAGCATTATGTAATTGTGCAGGCGGATGGCGCGATAAAATAATTTGCCTATTGACAGCCGATATTTTAATAGAACAATGGGCCGCCTGTTGTGGTAAAAAGACTATGGTGATCGGGGATCAATTATCGCCGAAATGCACCAGATTGCTGAATGACGACACTCTCCAGGTCGAGTACGAGCGCGATCTGGTGGACAGTCGCAGCGATGTGGCACTCCTCAAGCGGATTTTGCTGAATGGAAAATTTCCGTTGGAATTCAGCGAAGAGCCGTGCAATGGGCGCAGTTTTGGAGAGCTCTGCGGATACTTCTCGCACAAAAGCAGCATAATTTTTTCCCCTCCTCCAAAGTGCATCAGCCAGTGCGATAAATCTGCGGATTTGTTCCTAGCATGTCCGATGTCCGACTGGGAAAATGCCAATAAATTCAGCAAATGGCAACTGCGCGAATTGTCGGTCGATGGACAGCGCATGATCGGATTGAAACTCAGGAAAAATTCTCTGCCGGAACAATTTCCGTTCAAATTTATTTCATCCGACGGCAAATGGATTTCTCCGAACGATGACACTCCCAATGTGCAAAGCGTCTCGAATTGCCTGTGCAATTTTCTGTTCACCCCATCCGCGACGGGCGCGAACATTCTGCAATACCGCCTGCGCGCCGGCATTGCGCTTGATGACAGGCTTTCGGTGGAGTTTTCGAACTCGTTCTCGCAGCCCGTGAATTTCACGCCGTGGATATCGTCGCTGCACAGCGGAACAAAACTTGGAGCAATCGCACTGGGAAACTCCACCACGTTCAGAGTATTTGCGCCGCGTGCCACCAGCGCACGGGTGGCAATTTTCACGAAGGAGAAGAGGTGTCCCGAATACTATTCTCTGCACCCGCTTGTGGATGGCGTGTGGCACACCGAACTGCAGAGATGTCTGCACGGGTACTACTACTACTACCAGTTCCTGTTCAGCAAAAATGGCAACTGGGCCGAGGCTCCGATGGTGCTTGATCCCTATGCAAAGGCGACAGTTTCTAGCAGCGGGCCAGGGATTATATTGGACGTTAAGAATTTTGCGCCACTGCCGGACCTATTTGTCGCACCGGCGGAGAAGGATCTCATCATCGTTGAAGCGCATCTGCGCGACCTGTTGGCGAAAGCGCCGATGGTATTGTCGGCGCGCGAGAGGATGAGGTTTTCCGGACTGGAGAAGTACGTGAAGAAACGCAGCTGCTACCTCAAAAAATTGGGCATCAATTGCGTGGAATTGCAGCCAATACATGAATTTGACTGCAGAAGCGTTGGGGACTATCACTGGGGATATATGCCGGCAAATTGGTTTTCTCCGGCCAGCGCCTACGGGAAAAATTCTTCCAAAGGCTCACAGGTGAACGATTTCAAGAGACTGGTGGCATCATTCCACAAGGCTGGCATCGCCGTGATTCTGGATGTGGTATACAATCACTTCGGGGACTCTGGGCATTTGCACAACATAGACCGCGAATACTACTTTCGGCACAATAAATCCGGAAATCTCACCAATTTCAGCGGCTGCGGCAATGATTTTCGCACCGAAAGCAGCATGGCCCGCAGACTAATCATGGACAGCCTGGAACACTTCATCCGCGTCTACAACGTGGACGGGTTCAGATTCGATCTGGCGGAACTATTGGGGATGGATTTTTTAGATATTTTACAAAAAAAATTGAAAAGCGTAAAAAAATCAATTATCCTGATAGCAGAGCCATGGAGTTTCCGCGGAAACATCGGAGTTGCAATTGGGAGATTGCCATACCTCGTTTGGAACGACGAGTACAGGGAGTTTGTGAAAAATTACCTGCTGGGAAATGGGAATTCCGATGGCATGAGATATTTTTTGTGCGGCAGTTTAGACTTTAGGTCAAAATTTCCCAGTCAGAGTGTGAACTATATTGCATCGCACGACGACCGGGGCTGGGTGGATTGTATCACTGAAAATCCGCACAATAACGGTGGTGCGCCGACGAAAAATGATTGCCGGCGCACGCGACTATCCGCTGCGATCCTCATGCTGTCGATCGGAACTCCGATGATGGCCGCCGGCCAAGATTTCCTTTTCTCAAAATTCGGAGCGACGAATACCTATAACCGTGGGGATTTGAATGCGCTTAACTACAAGCTGCTCAGGGTAAATCACTCCACACACAGGTACTTTAGAAAGCTAATAAAGTTTCGCCTATCCAAGATTGGAGAACTTCTGCGGCTCTCGGAGGTTCCGAGCAAATCATACTTCCAATTTTTTCCATCCGCTGAAAATTCCGCCTGCGCAATCCTGTACAACGCCGACAATACGTTTGGTGGAAAGAGGATCATTTTCGCCATAAATCCGCATCTGGAGAACTCCACCATAGATTTTCGAGAATTTGACATTGGCCGCTGCAGAATGCTGGCGAATGAGGATAATTTTTTCCTATTTCCAAAAAAATTACGCGGATGCGCCTCCGGGAATAAACTCACGCTGCCTCCGCTTTCCTGCCGCCTTCTCATTGTGTCGTGATTTTGTTTGACAGCTGAAAATTTTTATTTTTTCTACGGATCCCACAGTGAAAAAAATAGCAGGGCTAATTCGGAGATTTAAGAAAAAAGGGAATGTCATCGAGAGAATGTTCGATTCCATCCATCGGTTTTTCTCCGAGAAAAAGCTGCGCCGCAGTCAGGCGAGCGCATTCGAGAAAATAAACCACATGTCACCTTGTACTCGCGTCATGCATGCGTTTGCAAAGAGATATGTGCGCAGGTGCTACGAAAAAAATTTGCAGCACCTCAGGAATGCAGTCAAACACCGAAAGATACGCATTGCATTCCTGTCATGTGACGTGACAAAGTGGCATGGGGCGATGCTCTACAACCTATTTGCCGAGAGCGACAATTTTGAACCGGTGGTGCTGGTGTCTAAGTTGCTAAAAAAAAGAGGCGATGATGAATTTTACGGCGCCGTTTCTCACTTTAAAAATGCCGGCATTCGCGTGGAAGAGGCACATTCCCCAGAAACCGACACGCGCATTAGCATTTTGAAATTTTTACCGGATATTGTGTTCTATGAGCAACCCTGGAGCGTTGACGAAAAACATCGCCTGATGATTGCCAGCTCCAGAGCATTGGTCTGCTACGTGCCATATTGCTGCCACATGATGGTCAGCGAATACAACTATTTGAAAAAGTTCCACAGATATCTGTGGAAATATTTTGTGGAGTCCGACGAACACGTTGAGATGTGCAGAAGCAGATTCGGGGCCGATAATTGCGTATCCGTTGGAAATGTTCACTGGGATCGCTATGCGGTCGAGTCAAAACCGGCATCCTATTTCTGGAAAGACTGTTCATCCGCGAAAAAGCGGGTGGTTTATGCGCCTCATTTTTCCTTTGATGCGTCGCACATGACTGCCACATTCCACGAAAATGGAAGGGCTATGCTGAACATGGCCAGCATGTATCCGAACACAACGTGGGTCATCAGACCACACCCCGATTTCGATGCGCATGTGGTTGACAATGGCATAATGACGCCCGCTGAGCTGGCCGAATACTATGCGGAATGGAAAAAATACGGGAATGTTTTCCGCGGCGCCGAATATGTCGGGCTATTTAAATCCTCCGACTGTCTGATAACGGATTGCATATCATTTCTGGCGGACTATTTGCCGACCGGAAATCCGGTCTTTCACCTGAGGAACAGATTGCAATCGGCGGAATTCAATGACTATGGGAAGGAAATAATAGGGACGTATTACCAGATCCACAGCCCAGCGGAGCTGGAAAAATTATTTTCACGCGTGATGATAGAGGGTGACGATTTCATGGGTGAGCAGCGCGCGGCGCTTATGAAAAAATTCGCACCGACGGATGGAAAATCCGCCAGCATGCGCATCTTCGAATGCATCGCGTCAGCGTTGGGAATCCAGTGAAAACCTATGCAATATTGCTTGCTGCCGGCATTGGTGCGCGCGTTGGTGGAGAATTGCCGAAGCAATTTTTGAGAATTTCCGGCAAAACAATTCTCGAGCATTCCATTGAAGTCTTCGGACGCAGTGCTCTCATCGACGGAATAATAGTCGTTGCGCACGCGGATTTTGTCGCCATGTGCGAAGACATTTGCAAAAAAATCCTCCCCAAAAAAATCCTGCGCATTCTGGTTGGTGGAGATACGCGCCAGGAAAGTTCACGCATTGGCATCGAATCCATCGAAGATCTGGAGGCGAAAGTTCTCGTGCACGACGCCGTGCGGCCGCTGCTCACGGGTGATGTGATCGACGCCTGTGTCACTGCGCTTGACACATGGGACGCCGTTGATGTGGCGATTCCGACTGCCGACACCATCATAAGGGTCGACGGCGACATGACAATCGCCGATATTCCTGATCGCAAGTCGCTGATGCGCGGGCAGACGCCGCAGGCATTCAAGCTGTCGGTTATCAGGAAAGCGCACCGTTTGGCCAGTGGAGTTGGGAACTGTACTTTCACCGACGACTGCGGGTTGGTGAAAATGTTTAGCGTGGCGAAAATTCACGTCATCGAAGGGAATGATTGTAACATAAAAATCACCTATCCCATAGATGTTTTCATCGCCGATAAACTGTTCCAACTGCGGCAATTTCACGCGACGGGCGCGGATCTGTCAAAATTGAACGGTAGAGTGCTGGTGATTTTCGGCGCCAGCGGCGGCATAGGAGGATCGATGGCGAAGATTGCGCGGGAACATGGGGCGAAGGTGTATGGATTTTCCAGGGCCGATGGCGTTGACATAGGGAAATCGTCGCACGTGAAAATGGCACTGGCGTCCGTCTGCGAAAATGAAAGGCGCATAGACTATGCCGTGAATGCGGCCGGGATTTTGAAAAAGGGAAACATCTGCCACATGTCGGATTCTGACATCGGCGAGGAGATTGCAACGAACTACGTTGGATGCATTAACGTTGCCCGTGGAGCATACGATTACTTGAAACGGTCACGCGGAGCGCTACTATTTTTTGCGTCCAGCTCATACACGCGCGGCCGTGCGTCATTCGGCGTATATTCTTCCACAAAGGCGGCGGTGGTGAATTTGACACAGGCCATTGCGGAGGAGTGGGTTTCTGATGGCATACGCGTCAACGCGGTGAACCCTGAGCGCACCGCAACTTCGATGCGCCTGTTGAACTTTGGCGAAGAGGATCCCGAAAGCCTGGCATCTCCTGAATTTGTCGCGGAGAAGTCACTGTGCACGCTTCTGCAGGATTACAGCGGACAAGTCGTGGACATAAAAAGATCGGTGTCCGTGTGATGCGATCGAAGGCGGCCCGTCGCGCGCATATTTTTAACCTTCCGATATGTTTCACCACTCCCGCGCGGAGCGGTCCGCATCCGCTTAGCGGATGCGGTGTGTGCAGGGGCGTTGCCCCTGCCCGCCGGAGGCGTAAACAAAACAGCTGAGCAAGGGAAACGAAACGGAGCAGCGGAAATTTGAACAAAAAAAGTGCCCGGCGCCGTATTTTTAGAGAAAGGTCCACGGCGCCAGTGTTTTTAGTCCCTCGAGACTTTTGTCTTCGGATCTCCGACGATTTTGTTTTTAGTTTTCGTTTTCCGAAAATTTCCGCCTCTCTTTCGCCCGAAGATTTCCGCCTCGCGCGCGCGGAGCGGCCCGCATCCGCTTCGCGGATGCGGCGGGTGCAGGGGCTTTGCCCCTGCCCGCCGGAGGCATTAATAAAGCGTCGCAGTGGAAGTTAAAGTGGAACAGCGGAAATCTTCGGAAATGCGACTATGCGATTGCTATGGATTTATCGAGATAGACATCCTGTATGGCATTTAGCAGCTGCACGCCATCCTTCATGGGGCGCTGGAACGCCTTTCGTCCGCAGATTAATCCGGAACCACCGGCGCGCTTGTTGATGACAGCGGTTTCGACGGCCTCGAGGAAATCGTTATCTCCCGATGCGCCTCCTGAATTTATCAGTCCTGCGCGGCCCATGTAACAGTTCATCAGCTGGTAGCGCGTCAGGTCTATTGGGTTATCGGTCGTCAGTTTCGCGTAGACGCTATCGTGTGTCTTTCCAAATTTCAGAGTCCTGAAGCCGCCGTTGTTGGTTGGCAACTTCTGCTTAATTATATCCGCTTCGATGGTGACTCCCAAATGGTTCGCTTGGCCAGTTAAATCGGCGCTTGTGTGGTAATCCTTGTCCGCCTTGAATGCTTCGTTGCGCAGGTAACACCACAGTATTGTCACCATTCCCAACTGGTGTGCCAACTGAAATGCTTCCGTCGTCTCCTGAATTTGGCGCGTCGATTCATCGGATCCAAAATATATGGTCGCACCGATGGCGGCCGCACCCATGTCGTACGCCTGCTGCACGTTGGCAAAGTAAATCTGATCGAATTTATTGGGATAGGTGAGCAGCTCGTTGTGGTTCAGCTTGACGACAAATGGAATCCTGTGGGCATATTTTCTGGAGACTATGCCAAGTACTCCCAGCGTCGATGCAACGGCGCTGCAACCGCCCTCAATGGCAAGTTTCACTATATTTTCCGGATCAAAATACTCCGGGTTCGCGGCGAAGCTCGCAGCTGCCGAGTGTTCTATTCCCTGGTCAACTGGAAGAATTGACATGTATCCTGTCCCGGCTAAACGTCCGGTGTTGCGTATGCGCGCCAGGCTATTCAGCACAGCCGGAGATCTGTCGGACTGCAGGAAAACCTCATTGATGAAGTCTGGGCCAGGCAGGTGCAACTGAGATTTGTCTATTGTCCTACAGCTGTGCTCAAGAAGACCAGATTTGTCATTTTTCCTAAATAAATCCACATATTTGCTCATGGGCAACTCCCCGTTGCGGTAGGTACTAAATAGTTTTTGAAAAAAAACAATCGATTTTTTGCGACGTGCAAAAATTTCATGTGTAAAGCACAAGGCCTTTTTCGGCATCATCAGCAATCGGCAAATCCTTGTCAGTTTGTGGAATTATGCCGGCATCATAGTCACTTGGCCAATTGAGATTGTCGTGAATATCTTTCGCATATTCTTTATCGTCCCCATATTCATCGCGCTTAAATTCAGTCATCTCAATTTCCTTTTTCTTTGCATTGGCGATTATCGATTGTTCGGAGCGATTCTTGGCGTATTCAATTATGCCGCCAACAAAGTCAAGTCCGTCCCGAATTGTGCATCTAAGTGACATGCCGGCAAATCCTGCTGAGCAGACAACACTGATCAATAGCGGTACCAGTGACGTTCCCAGTGTAAATGGTGCTGCCGCCATGCCAATGGAGGCAATTACGGACAGCAAGTTATCCAGCATGCCGGCAAATTTGCTGGCAGTTTTAAAGCCGGACGCATCCAGTATAGCTTTCAGAAGACCGGAAATCGATGAGATTAGCGTTGCGACGGCAAAAATCGCCACCGGCAAAATCGCCGGCGATGCGACGCCAAACGTTGCGATGCATAGTCCAACGGCACAGGCAACGGTTGCCACAGCTGCCGCGACCTTAACAGAATTGACAATAATTTTCAATATCCTTGATTGACGCTTGGAAAGTTGAATGGCCGACGCAACAAATGATAGCATTGATCCTGGCACCCTCGATGCATTTGAAATAAGTGATCCCAGCCTATCAACTGCATCGCCGAAATTTTTCCTAAGGGAATTTAGTAATCTGATGACATTTATTATAGCAAGGAACGCATTGACGGCAACCATTCCATATTCCGCGATGGTTTTGGCTAGTTTACGCAACAAATCAACAATGGCCGCCTTCACTCTTTGAGCGGTTGTTTGTTTTGTTTCAATTTCACCTGCTGTGACTTCAGTCGCATTTGTGGCTTCACCTCCAGCAGGCGATGCCGCGGTATCAGTAAAATTATTGCGGCTAAGAATATCCTTGAGGATAGAGACCAAATGTCTAAATGCTGTGGCCAAAGAGGAGGAAGCCTGAATTGCGTTTGTTCTATTCGTGAAAGCCTCTACAGCGGTGGTTGCGCACACCAAGGTAGCGCCGGTAACACCTATAATATCCCCTGCAATGCTAACGAGATTGTCACGGCCGAAGGTTGCAGACTGTCTCTGCGTGACTTCGTTCCCATTCTGC
>JAITRI010000019.1 GCA_031288455.1 Puniceicoccales bacterium | reverse complement strand
AATGCCTCCGCACGCCCCGCTTAGGTAACGTTGGTCAATAATTCCCGAAGAATTTTGTCAACGGTGGACGTGTTCGCTTTTCCGTGCGTTTCCCGCATGACAAATCCCTTAAGTGCGTTGAGTGCCGCACCTTTACCATCGCGGAATTCATTCGCCGCGCGAGAATTTCCGTCGATGGCGCGCTTGCAAATTTCCAGCAATTCATCGGCGTCATCGCTCTGCCGCAGACCTTTTTCCTCGACGATCTCGGCGGCGGATTTCCCCGTTTGAAACATTTCAGTGAATATGGATTGCGCGATTTGCTTCGAAATCACGCCGCTATCGGTGAGCTTCACCAATTCCGCCAGATGTTCCGCGGAGACACGAAAATCCAAGCGCTCCTGTGGCCGCTCCTCGGAAATGTTTCCATCGCCGGCGGAGAGTGACATTTCCCGCAGCATGTCATTGGCGATTATGTTCGCGACCGCGCGCGGATTATTGTGAATTGCAACGGTGCGCTCGAAGAAATCCCCCAGCGCCGGCTTCTGGCAAATCACAGATGTTATGGTATAGGGAAGCGTGTATTGCGCAAAAAACCGCTCCTGCTTGGCAAATGGCAACTCTGGGATCTCCGCGCCAATGGCATCCTTCATTTCCTGCGAAATTTTTATCGGCATCAGATCGGGATCCGTAAAATATCTGTAGTCAAAGGCGGTCTCCTTGGAGCGCAATGCGATTGTAACTCCGGCAGCGGCATCCCAGCGGCGCGTCTCCTGCGAAATTTTCCCACCACTCTTTAGCAGTTCCACCTGCCGTTTTATTTCGAATTCGATGCCATTTTTTACGCCGGAGATGGAATTTAAATTTTTTATCTCCACCTTGGTGCCTAAATTTTTCTCGCCCACGGGACGGACACTGACATTGGCATCGCAGCGCATCTCGCCCCTCTCCATGTCACAATTGGAAATTTCCGCGCAAATCATGTGCATGCGCAGCGAACTCAGATAGGCGAAAGCTTCATCGGAGGAGTGCATATCCGGCCTTGAAACTATTTCCATTAGCGGGACACCGGCGCGGTTGAAGTCGAGCCCGGAATCGTTCTCAAAGTGCATCAGTTTCCCAACATCCTCCTCCAGGTGAATGCGGTCCAATGCGATCTTTCTGTGTTCTCCCATCACATTGCGCGAAGGCCCCTGCAGTTCGATCTCAACGTGACCATTTCTGCAAATGGGATCACTATTCTGTGAAATCTGGTAATTTTTTGGACAATCCGGATAGAAGTAATTTTTCCTGTCCCACTTTGCCACATGCGCGATGTCACAGCCGAAGATTAGGCCGGCCCTTATGGTCTTCAGAACCGCTTCTCTATTTATTACCGGGAGCGTCCCGGGAAGTCCAAGCGTGACCTGGTCCGTCAGCGCATTTGGCACCTCTCCGAATCGGTAGGGACAGCGCGAAAATAGTTTCGATTTTGTCCTTATCTGCACGTGCACCTCAAGCCCTATTACCGCCTCATATTCCATCGCACGACCACTAGCAAAATGCGCGGCTGGATCAATAAAAATTATTTGTCATTCCATCCGATTCCATCGGCTAGATTTTTTATGCGCTCCGGATCAAGACTATCCTTCAGCAGGTAAATGATGCCGGAATACCTCTGTCCCGAACGTGGACCGCCATTGCCGCCCATGGCCACTGGAGAGGAGTTTTGCGAATCCAGCACATACCACCGTCCACCGGCATCCTTCCGCACGGCCACAAAATGTCCGCTGGCACACACGATCGCTCTATCGGAATTCTTGGCGTCCAAAAATTTTGTAACATCGCTGTAGTTGAGCGGCTTTTCATCGCAATGAAATGTTGCATTTGGATCAATCAATTGCAGCGCATTCAGCGCAAATTTCGGATCAAGTCCGCCGCTCGACACCTCCAGGCAGTCCGCAATTATGTTTTTTCTCTGCCGCTGCAAATCTTTACATTCGCGCGATCCGGATAATCCGACATCCGCCAATTTCCTAGCAAACGCATCGATCGCATTTACAACTTCTCTGCCGTTCGGATGCGATTCCGCCATCAATTGTTCCATTTTAACCACCAATTGCGTGACTTCATCGGCGGATTTATTGATTTTTTGGGAAGGATTTTTTGCGACAATTTGCTCCATTTGTTTCCTCAGGTTCGCGATCGCGCTCACGATGTGATCGCGGGCGGTGGCAACGACCGCTTGCCCGGAAAAATGACCGCTCTTTATGCCATTGAGCGCATTTACGGAAATCCACGGAGCGCCGACGAGGTTGCGCAATGCACACAGTCCGCAGACATTGCCATTTATCTGCCGTTCGAAGTAAAAATCATTTCCATTCGGGAGAGCTCTTACGGACAGCTTTGGATTTTTTATGGAAACCAGCGTGTGCGTAATGTCAGAAACCGTCCGATTGGCATCGAATTTTTTGCCATCTGCGGCGTTAGCCGTGTTCACAGCTGCGCTCTCATTCGCTTTTTTTGGAATTTTCGCAGCTGCAGCATTTTCCGCTTTTTTTTGTACTTCATCCGCGGCCACCATTTTTTTGTGCGGCTGGACGCCGGAAACATCTCTCGCGGACAGCGGCGTCGATTTTTCAGCGGAAATTTTACTGTCTCGGCTTTCAACGGTATTCTTTCCAGCGGAAATGTTTTTTCTGTGAAATTGTGCCGCAGGACGTGCTTTTGGTTCCACGGCGCACATTGGGCCAGTGAACGGGATTGATTTTGGATGTGCCGCAGCGCATTCGATCGGAATTTCAGGCATCAGCGTCGGTATATTTACTGAGGAGTTGCAATGCATGGCATGCATAAATTTACTAAATTGCAAAATGTTGTCAATCTTTATCGCAGCTTTTGTGGCGCAATTCGCCGAATGCAGGATTCTATTTCCGTGAGGCATAAAATTTTTGTTGAATTTTCCTGACTCCGGATTTATCTGAATGGAAGTTGTTGTGAGCTATGCCTAGGGAATATATAATTTTGGAGTGTACGGAAGCCAAGAAGGAGGGCAAGCCGGTTTCGCGTTACATGTCCACGCGCAATAAAAAAGTGCAGACGGAGCGCGTGGAAAAAATGAAATTCAATAAGTTTTTGCGGCGCCACACGCTCCATCGCGAGATAAAGGGATAGCATGTTTCAGCGTTGGCAGTTTCGCTCAACTTAACAGCGGCATGAACGGAACAGCGGCATGAATGGCAATCATTGTGGCAATATGTATCCGGCGTTGATGTTCCCAGGCCAAGGTGCCCAGTATGTCGGAATGGGCCGGTCGCTCAACGAATGCAGCGATGCCGCCGCTGATATTTTTTCACGGGCCGAAAAAATACTGGGGCATGCCTTCATCGGCACATGTTTCTACGGACCGGATATTATCCTGATGCAAACGAGCATCTGTCAACCGGCACTGTTTGCGCACGGATGTGCCGCCGTTGCCGCGCTGCGCGCAGCTGGTATCGAGCAATATTCTGTGGCCTACGGATTGAGTCTCGGGGAGCTCACGGCGCTCTGGGCGGCTGGGGTTTTCGATTTTGAAGTTGGGATGCGCGTAGTTGCCGAGCGCGGGCGATTGATGCAGAAGGCGTGCGACGAGACGAGTGGCGCGATGCTCTGTCTAACCGGCGGCATTTCCGATGAAGTCGCGGAGGTGTGCCACTGCGCGAGCGTCGAAATTGCCAACGTTAACTGCCCCGGACAGATCGTTGTGTCAGGGGAAGCGCACTGCATCGCAAAGGCGCGCGAAGTCGCCGAAAAGATGTCATTCAAGCGCGTTTTATGCCTGAACGTTGCAGGCGCATACCACAGTCGACTGATGGAAAAGGCGAGCGGTGGATTTGAGAAATTTTTAAAAAATTTTGAATTTCACCGCCCAAGATTCAAAATTTTAACAAATGTCACCGGCGAAGCTGTGGAATCTCCCGAAGAAATCAAGTCCATGCTCGTGCGACAGATAATCTCTCCGGTCCTGTTCGAAAAATGCTGCCGCAATGCCCTGCAAATGGGAACAGCGGAGTATTTTGAGTGCGGCCCAGGGCGCACGTTGAGCGGGATGATGAAAAAAATTAACGGCGACGTCACCGTGAAAAATTTCGACAAAATTGAAGATTTCCCAGCCCCATTGTTGAGGGATCCATTTGGCTGAGAACTCGGCCGCCGCCCGTGCGATTGTCACATCCAAAGAAATCCATGTTGCAAATTTTGCGCTCCGCCCTAGAGTGCGCGCCATGGATGATGACATGTTTTTGACCGCACAGGTCGCGAAAATTGTGCAGGATGGGCGGCACAAGCGCCCCAGCTGGGATGACTATTTCATGGCAACGGCGATGCTTATCGCCAGCCGATCCAATTGCGGGCGTTTGCACGTCGGATGCGTGCTCGTGTCGCAGATGGAGCACAAAAATCGCATAATTTCCGCCGGATACAACGGTTTCATAGCCGGCGCGCCACACGATTCCAGGATAATGGACGGACATGAACAGGCCACCGTCCACGCAGAACAAAACGCCATCACGGATGCGGCACGGCGCGGAGTCAGCATCTTCGGTGCCGTTGCCTACGTGTCACATTTCCCGTGTTTGCACTGCGCAAAGCTGCTGGCATCCTCTGGGATCAGAGAAATTAAATACCACTTCGACTACAGCAACGATCCGCTTGCCATCGAGCTGCTCGCCCTGTGGGGCGTGAAAATCTCGAAACTGTAGCACAAACCAAATGCCACCTTCCCCGCCGAAGGCACAAATAAAGCAGCTCTGCGGGAATTTTAGCAAAGCGGCAGTGGAGGAAATTCATGCGCGACGGAATGGAAAGTGGCACAGAGTTTCATGCCTGCGCGGAGCGATATCCGCATCCGCGAAGCGGATGCGGTGGTGCAGGGGCTGCGCCCCTGCCCGCCGGAGGCACAAATTAGATAGCGTCCGTGTTTTTAGGTTTTTAGGTTTTCGATGCTGCTGTCTTTGGGTTTCCGACTCGACGATTTTATTTTTCGTTTTCGTTTTCCGACGATTTTCGCCTTCGCGCGCGGGAGCGATCCGCATCCGCGAAGCGGATGCGGGGGGGCCAGGGGCTGCGCCCCTGCCCGCCGGAGGCATAAACAAAGCGTCTCCAGGCGCGAAGCGGTCCGCATCCGCGAAGCGGATGCGGTGGGTGCAGGGGCTATGCCCCTGCCCGCCGGAGGCACAAATAAAGCAGCTCTGCGGGAATTTTAGCAAAGCGGCAGTGAAGGAAATTCATGCGCGACGGAATGGAAAGTGGCACAGAGTGTCATGCTTGCGCAAAGCGGTCCGCATCCGCAAAGCGGATGCGGGGGTGCGGGGGCTGCGCTCCTGCCTGCCGGAGGCATAAATAAAACGTCTCTGCGGGAATTCGAGTCTAGTCGCCCGCAAGATCTGTTATCCAGTCACTGAATACTTCGCAATTACTATTCAGGGAAGCGAGAGCTTCGCCCGGGAAATCAACTGTGGTTGTCGCGCCGACACTACTCTTGGTCTTTGCACGACTCCCACGCATTTCGTAGCGGAATACTTTTTTAGAGTCTTCGCCAGAGGTACACCGCAACACAACCCCATTATGCTTGTCACAACCGAATTTCATGTCCTCGCCTTTCTGGGGGAACAAGTATACAAATTTTGGGAAAAAAGCAACATTTCATTTTGCGAATCAGGCGAATCCGCGTATGCTATTCGCTGCGAAATTTAAAATTTCATCGGTTAAATCGCTGGAAATGCCAGAGTTCATCATAATTTCCATGGCCTGCATTCTGTTGAATTTTCGCAGATAAAAAATTTTAAATATTTCCTTAATCTGTGAAATTTTCCCCTCCGAAAATCCACGTCTGCGCAGGTTTACGAAATTTGGACACCTCACCTTCGCCGGGATGCCGTCCGCGAGCATGTATGGTGGAATGTCCTGCGTCGCCTTCGCCGATGCACCAACCATCGCATATTTCCCGACCCTGCAGAATTGGTGAATGCCGGAATTCCAGCCAATGTTGGCGAAATCCCCGAGTGTGACATGTCCACCGAGCGCCGCCTGACTGCTCATTATCACGCCGTTCCCAACGATGCAATCGTGCCCAACGTGCGCATAGGCGAGGAAAACATTACCGTTGCCTATTAGCGTTTCATTTTCCGCCTTTGTGGCGACGTGCATGGTGCAGTATTCCCTGAAAACATTGCCATTTCCCACCTTCAGTCCCGGCTCACCTCCGGAATACTTCAGGTCGTGTGTGGGAGCCCCCACATAGGAGTAGGGATGCAGCACGTTGCGCTCCCCGATCTGCGTCCTGCCGTCAACTGTCACGTGGTGTGACACCACTGTTCCGGCGCCAATTGAAGCCAATTCCCCCACATGGGAATACGCTCCGACGACCACATCGTCCGCCAGTTCCGCCCCGCGTTCCACAATCGCCGATGGATGAATGTCAATGGCCATGCTTACTCCCTATTGCTCAGCATCATGAACATCAGTTGTGCCGACGAAACAACTTTTCCATTTACTTTGCATTGCCCCTCCGCCAGTCCAATTTTATTGCTTCTCTGCTTGATCAATTTTACATAAATTTCCAGCTGATCTCCTGGAGTGACCGCCTGGCGGAATTTCACTTTGTCGCAGCTCATGAAATATGCTACTTGACTGCCCATATTTGTGCGAATGAGCATCAGTAGCCCGGCCGCCTGTGCCATTGCCTCCAGCTGCAACACTCCCGGCATGACCGGCTGTCCGGGGAAATGACCGGCAAAATATGGCTCGTTGAATGTGACATTCTTTAGGGCGCGCATCTCCTGCTCACCTATGAATTCAATGACTCTGTCTATCATGACAAACGGGTAGCGGTGCGGCAACAGATTCATGATGCGCGTGATGTCGAACTCAACATTTTTTGTGGCCAATGGGCCCGCTGGCGACGTTGGCGTGGAAAATTTCCCGGACTCTATCAGTTTTTTTTGGGAACATATTTCCTTCGCCAATTCGGCATTCATCGCATGTCCAGGGCGCACGGCGATTACGTGTGCCTTCAGCGGAATGCGCAGCAGCGCAAGATCTCCGATTATGTCCAAAATTTTGTGCCTGACGAATTCATCCCTAAAGCGCAGCGGCTCATTGGATAGTATCTGATCCCCGTTTATCACAACAGCGGAATCCATCGTTCCGCCGCGCGCCTTTCCCAATTTCAGCAGCGGTTCGATGTCCTCGTAGTTGACGAATGTTCTGGCGGGTGCAATCTCCGACATGAACGACTCCGCATTCACGTCGATTGACAAATGCTGCGTGTATAGTCCTCTGTCATCGACAAATGTGGCGCTTATTTTGAGACCATCGTAGGGGAGTGCCACCATGGAACGGTTGCCGCTGCTAACGGTTATGGGATACTTCAGCGGAAACACTTTTCGCTCGGCGTCCTGTTCCACCTTTTCCGCGCGCAGTATCAGGTTAACAAAGTGCTTGGCTGAACCGTCAAGGATTGGGGGCTCCTCCTCATTCAGCTCCACAATGGCGTTGTCGATGCCCATCCCGTAGAGCGCAGATAGAATGTGCTCCACGGTGCAAACTGTGACATTTCCGGATGCCAGCGATGTGGAACGCACCAGCTCACCGACATTATCGACGGATGG
Source organism: Puniceicoccales bacterium (assembly GCA_031288455.1). Lineage (GTDB taxonomy): Bacteria > Verrucomicrobiota > Verrucomicrobiia > Opitutales > JAIRKQ01 > JAIRKQ01. Next base: position 2,453 of record JAITRI010000019.1, on the reverse strand, counting down.
GATTAGGTCCGGCTTTCCGATTAGATCGACGCGTCTGAAGACTATGCCAGTATTTGCGGAGGCTGGCTTAAGTGTCATTGTCGATGGCTTGCCGGTGTGCAGAGATATTCCCGAAATCGTCGATTCCCGCGAAATTGTGTGCTGTTTCATTTAACTTTGCGCGAAACTATGGACGCCACTGCGCAAGTAAAGTATAAAACCTCGCCTCGCGGCGACAATTGATAATCCTGCCATGGACAAAACGCACGCACCACAGGGGATTGGTGCGTGCGCTTGGGCAATATATTTTGCCAGTTGCTAGTTTTTATTGGATTAGTTTGTTTGTGAGAAATTATCAGCCACTGACGCATATGCCGGTGGATTTAAATTCGCTTCTCCCCTTGGAATTTTTACGCTATTGCGCGCCGTCACTGACACCATGCAGTGTTCCGCTATGAACTCCGCCAGAGACTTGGAAGACCCGAGGCTAAGAATCTTTGCGTCCAACTCCGCATTTTTCGAGGCGTAGGAGGACAGATTTTTTTCCAACTTCGATATTTTCTTCCCAATCACCATCATGTTCTGGCGTGATTTCACCAGTGACATCGCCAGAAAAAATGGCGCGATGCACAGGCAAATGCACAGTCGCGCGCACGCCGCTGAAAATTTTGATGGCCTATTTCTCATTTTGCACCTCCAGAATTGTGTATTTTTTCAATGACGCGCAGTTTCGCTGACCTGCTGCGCGGATTATTTTCGACTTCGCGGCCACTCGGCGTAACTGGACTCTTGGTGACAATGTTCCCATATGCCACCCTGTCCATGTGCGATCGACCGTCGAACCTGTCAATGGCCTTACCCGCCACGGCATTGAAAAATCTCTTGACGATCCTATCCTCCAGCGAATGGAAGCTTATCACAGCCAATCGCCCGCCGACGGCCAATTTGTCGAACATTGCCGGCAGTGCAGCCTCCAGCGAATTCAATTCGTCATTTATGAAAATTCTTATGCCATGGAATACTTTTGTTGCCGGATGTATGCCCGACGGCTGCGGCTTCCCGATGCAGTTCGCGACAAACTTCGCAAATGTGTCCCCGTGGCCCATGGCATCGCTCGTTCTATTTTCCACGATGGCGCGCACGATTTTCTTCCACTGCTCCTCTTCGCCGTAGTCGCGTATTGCCGTCGTTAGGTCGCGCTCATCGGCGGTGCGCAGAAATTTCTCGGCGGTGATGCCACTGCCATTGTCCATGCGCATGTCCAGCGGCGCGTGAAACTTGAATGAAAACCCTCTCCATTCTTCGTCCAACTGGAACGATGAGACACCGAGATCCATCAAAATTCCAGATAGCGGCGGCAGCGGAAGACACTGCACTTCGACGAAATTGATCCGGTAAAATCTGAAATTTTTATGGCGCAGAGAAAATTCCTGGGCGCGTTTTTTTGCGTCCGGATCACAGTCGATGGCGTAGACGAAATTTTCGCCGTTGGCGTGCAGCATCGCCTCCGAATGTCCGCCGCCGCCGAATGTGCAGTCCAAAAATTTCCCACCATTGTGTGCGTTCAGCAGCCCGATCACCTCATCCGAAAGGACTGGGCAATGTGATTCCGTCAACTGTGCACGCTGCATCATAGCCCGAGCTGCATTAAAATTTTGCTGATTTCGTCATCTTCCTCTCCGTCCCTTTGGAGATACGCGCCGTATCTCTCCGGATTCCAGATGCCGAACGTTACGAAGTTTCCGACCATTAGAATTTCCCTCGACAGTCCACCGTGGGATATGAGCATTTGGTTCAGAGAAATTCTTCCCTGACTGTCGCACGTGATCTGGTCAGCTTTCGAAAAAAGCCGCGTCAAAGTTTTCTGTCCTATCTTGTCCCCGAGACTTATGTTGGACACCTTTTCCCGCAAGCTGTCGACCATTTTCGGAGGATATACGGTCACGCAGCCGGATGGATTCGGCAGCGCTATGTAAATCTCACCGTGTTCCGATCCGAAACGCCACTTTGAAGGCAATGGGACTCTTCCCTTCTCGTCCGCACTGCGGCGATGCTCACCCACGTAAATGTTTCCGGAAATCGATAGCACGGCGCCCTTAATTTACCATTTTCCCCCATTATTTCCCATTTTACGCCACAGTCAAGAAAGATTCTTCTAAGCAATGTGCAGCGCGCCACTAAAATGTTCCACATTTGCGCCTGTGCAGCAGAATTCCCCGGGTGAAAATTTTTTATTTGCGACCTGTGCTGTTGCACAATTTGTTGCGTGCGCCGGCGAAGAAAATTTAATTTGAAATCCATCGAACTTGTTGTTCTATGGGCAGCGGTGAGAGAATTTTTGGCGAAAAACATTTGTGCGTGCGATTTTTCCATATGGATTCTATTCGCACTATTCCTAACGCTGCTGTTCTACACGGCGGAACGCGGCCTATTTCTGCACAGCGGGAAGGTGAAGCCGCAGCAGTTCCTCAACG
>JAITRI010000039.1 GCA_031288455.1 Puniceicoccales bacterium | reverse complement strand
GGTGGAATTTGTGCAATGTGCTCATTTTTTTCTTGAAAAGTTGCTGCCCATGAATTCGCTCGGGCACATTGGGGTTGTCTGGGCTAATCTAAAATAGAAGAGGAAATGCTATGGAAATTAAAATGTCCAGCGCCAGCTGCATGAATATTGTCAGCTGCAGCGTGGTTGCACAGTCGGAACAGCCGACGAAAAATGTTGAAGCGATTCCGGGCGATACCGTGCTAACGGACGGGCAGAATCGAGTGTCATGGGGAGATCTTATGGCACGCGTTGCGTCGAAGTTGCTGTCCCCGTCAGAAATCTGGGGATTGATAAAAAAAATCACCGGTGGAACGCTGCGCTTCATTGCAAGCAATCCGAGAGTAACACTGCTGGCGCTTGCGATGCTGGTGCAGACCGCCAACGCTGATACATATTCCAGTTGTGCGGATGGGTGCTATGCTAAATTTGGACAACATAGACTGGAGCACGTTCCAAGCTTTAGCGGATTCGGCTCCGGAACGACTCACGACGCACACGATGTTCAAGCCTACAGTGTGTGCATACAGGGATGCGCGACGGCGTACGCCAAAAAAAAGGATCTCTAGAAAAATATTTTAAATTTTGATTGCAACGGCGCCATTGGCGATCATTCAGTTTTTTCACGGAGAAATATGCTGCTGATCGCACTAATGGTGTTGTTTTTTGCCATCACTTCCTTAGAAGCTGGAGGAGTGATGGCCGAATATCATCCATTTTTAGCGACCGATGACCACATTAAATGGCACACTTTGCTGCCCAAATACATCGAAGGCGACATTGGGCTGGCCATAGGACTAGCCCAGAAGAATATTGATGCCATCGCGTCGCTGCCGCTGGACGGGTTGACATTTGCGAATGCGATAGTTGCGCTGGAAAAGGCGAGCGATCCTCTGGACTTTGCGTGGGAGTACGTGGGTCATTTGGACGCCACGTGCAATTCGGATGAGCTGCGGGCGGAGCAAAATGAAATGTTGCCGAAGGTGGTGGAATTCGGCGCGAATGTCCTGCTGAATGATGCTCTGTGGCTGCGCATAAAATCGTTTGCCGAAACGGAGGAGGCAAAAAATTTGCGCGGCATTGACAGAAAACTTTTGGATGACACGCTGGACAGCTTTCGCGACAGCGGTGCCGATTTGCCGCGTGAGCAGAGGGAACGCCTAAAGCAGATTCGGATAGAATCTTCCCAGAAGATGCAAAAATTTTCCGAGAACGTGCTTGATTCGATGAATGCGTGGGAAAAGTACGTGGATGATGTTTCGCAGCTGAAGGGATTGCCGAAGATAACCATCGGCGTATTGGCCGAGGATGCCGCTGAGCACGGGCGCAGCGGATATCGCATATCATTGAATCCGAGCAGCATGTCGAAGTGCATGCAGTACCTGGAGGATGAAAATTTGCGCGAGGAGATCTTCCGCGCGTCGCTCACCGTCGGCAGGGTCGCCCCCTACAACAATGAGCGGCTGGTGGAGGATGTCCTGCGATTGCGCGACGAGAAGGCGAAAATACTTGGGCACAGGACATATGCCGATTTGGCGCTGAAGCGAAGGATGGCAAAAAATGGAGCGGCGGCGATGGCGTTTGTGGAAAATTTGCACCGCCGAACGGAGAAATTTTTCATGGGCAACGTTGACGCGCTGGAAAATTTCCGCGCGCAAGCATTTGCCGACAAAAGGTGCCGATTGAAACCGTGGGAAACTTCATTCCTTTCGGAAAAATATAGGCGTGCGACCTTTGATTTTGACGAGGAGGAATTGCGGCCATATTTCAAGCTGGAGAACGTTATCGCCGGATTATTTACGGTGGCCGATAGGCTGTACGGTGTGAAATTCATCGAGCAGCCGACGTTTTTCACCGGCGACGAGAACGCCGCCGTCCCCGATGGAAAAGTCCCAGTGTGGCACGAAGACGTGAAATATTTTAAGGCGTTCGATGGAAATGGGGATTACATCGGTGGACTTTACATGGACATTCACCCGCGGCCATCCAAGCATGCCGGCGGATGGATGGGCGGCATCAGGGGCGGATATCTCGATGGCGATGGAATTTGGCACCACCCGGTTGTGACAATGTGCACGAATCTCACGCCGTCCACTGAAAATACTCCGTCGCTGCTGTCCCACAGGGAAGTGGAGACGCTGTTCCACGAGTTCGGACACACGCTACACCACATGTTCGGCAGGGTGAAATACGAGTCGATGAACGGCTCAAACGTTGCCTGGGATTTCATCGAATTGCCGTCGCAGATCATGGAAAATTTCTGCTGGGAACGCGCCAGTCTCGACCTTTTCGCAAAGCATTTCGAAACGGGAGAGCCGATGCCCGAGGAATTATTCCGCAAGATGGTCGCCGCAAGGAATCATTTGCCCGGCATCGCAATGATGGGGCAGCTGTGCCTGGCAAAATTGGACCTGGAACTGCACCAGAAATACGGACACTACGGCGACTGTGACATTGAGAAAAAGTTGAGAGATGTTCTGTCCTCATACCGCATGGAGCTTTCGGAGTATGTGCCGACCATAACCCTCAGCTTTAGGCATATTTTCGGCGGCGGCTACGCCGCCGGATACTATTCCTACAAGTGGGCGGAAGTGCTTGACGCGGACGCATTTGGCAAGTTCAAAAAAGACGGAGTTTTGAGCAGAAATGTCGGCGTCGAGTTTCGCGAAAAAATTCTTTCGAAGGGCGACAGCGATGAGGCGGATGTGCTGTACCGCAGCTTTATGGGAAGAGATCCTGACATTGAACCGCTGCTCATTAGAAGTGGGCTAATTGACTGAAAAAATGTGTAAAATTTGCGCTTTGGAAAACATTTCGCCCATTAAATCTCGATGCATAGCATGAAACTTGTTAACAGCCTTGGCAGTGAAAAGGAGGAACTGCGGCGCAATCCAAGCGGCAAGTTTAGCATGTACTTTTGTGGCCCGACGGTGTACAACTACGCGCACATCGGGAATTTTCGCACCTATTTGCTGCAGGACGTTCTCGTGCGCACGCTGGAGATTGACGGCTATAACCCGTGTGTGGTGAGGAACATAACCGACGTTGACGACAAGACCATACGCGATTCCATGAAAAATGGAGTGTCCCTCGCTGATTTTACTGGAAAATGGGAGAAGATTTTTCACGAAGATTGCGATGCGCTTAACCTTAGGCGCCCGGATTTTGAGCCGAGAGCGGCGGAACACATCGCCGAACAGATCGCCATGATAGAAAATCTCGTGGCAAACGGATTTGCCTACGCCGCGGCCGACGGCTCCGTGTATTTTAAAATCTCCGCATTCGAAAGATACGGAGCGCTTTCGAATCTGGAAAATCGACAGCTGAAGACTCAAACGCTTGGCAGCGGCGGCGAACGAAATCTCGTGGATGAATACGACAGGGAGAACGTTTCGGATTTTGCGCTGTGGAAGGCTACCAAATCGGAGGATGGAGAGAATTTCTGGCCGAGTCCGTGGGGAAACGGGCGTCCCGGCTGGCACATAGAGTGCAGCGCCATGGCGAAAAAATATCTTGGCAATACGATCGATCTGCATTCGGGCGGCGTGGATCTGAAGTTCCCGCACCACGAGAATGAAATCGCGCAGTCGGAATGCGCCAACGGTGAGAAATTTGTCAGGCACTGGATGCACGTGGCGCACCTCCTTGTCGACGGAGCCAAAATGTCCAAGAGCCTGGGAAATTTGTACACGCTGAATGATGTTTTGAACATGGGATATTCGCCGATGTGCCTGCGATATGCTCTGATTTCGGCCCACTATTCGCAGCAGTTGAATTTCACGCCCAACAGCCTAGTTGCGGCGAAGAATGCGCTCGAGAAACTGCGAAATTTTGCGAAAACTTTCCAGCAAAAATGTCCGCCGCAGAGATTTGAAATTGGCGAATGGAAATTCTTCGGTGCTGCTTTCGGTGCGCTCATGGACGACCTAAATACGCCGGAGTGCCTCGGAAATATTTTTAAAGCAATGAATGGCATTCGCGGAGAAATGCGACAGCAGTCGCAATTATTTGGAGAATTTTCCACGATAATGTACTGCCTCGGTCTGCGTCTCACCGGCGAGGAAAAATCAGTCGAAATCCCAGCGCACATCGCGCAATTGGCGGATGCCAGGTGGCGCGCGAAAATATCAGGAGATTTCAAAGAATCCGATCGTTTGCGCCGTGAACTGCAGACAAGCGGCTGGCTCGTAAGCGATGGAAAGGATTCATACGCACTTACTCCACTGCGCTGATCGGAATTTTCCGGTTTCATTTGCGTATATGTCGAGCAGGGCACTGAAATCGTCATCGCGGGAACTGCTGATGATGACGTAGTCGTACATGGCGGATTGTTTGATTTCATTTTCAGCGGTTTGCATGCGCTTTGCGATGTCGATCGTTTCCTCCGTCCCGCGCCCGATGATACGCCGTCGCAGCTCGTCCAGACTTTTCGGAGCGATGAAAATCGTAACCGTGCGGAAATCATTTTTCAGCTGCAGAATCTGTGCCACGCCGGCGGTGTCTATTACAAGCAGTGCATCGATGGATTTTTCTATGGTTTCCTGCACATCGGCGCGCGGAGAGCCGTAGTAATTATCGCCGTGCACACGGGCATATTCGAGAAATTCCGACCTCTCTATTTTTTCCAAAAACTGTGATCGGGAAATGAAGTGGTAATCAATGCCATTTTTTTCGAAACTTCTCGGCGGACGCGTTGTGACCGTTATCACTCTCCTGAGATTTTCGTCGCCGACGGTTTCCAGTAGTCTTTCCGCAACGGTATTTTTTCCGACACCGGACGGCCCGGACAGTATAAATAGCGTACCTCTGCAATTGCGTTTCAAGTTGTTGCAATTAGAAGTGCTAATTTGTTGCAAATTTTCCAGTCGGATCTTGACATGTGCGCAATTTCTTTTTTGTTGACTCAAATCAAGGGCGATTATGCAACCTACATACCATCCGTCGAACATAAAACGCATCAGAAAATGTGGATTTCGCGCACGCATGGCGACGCGCGGAGGACGCAAGGTGCTCTCCACCCGCAGGCGTGTGGGGCGCAAACGGCTGTGTGTGCACCTAAAATATTGACCAATGTTCAGGCTATTCAAAAGCCAGCGCATCGTGAAATCTTCCGAGTTCGAGAAATTTCGCGCGCGCGATGTGGATGTTGTGCGCTGCGGTGTGTGCGTGCTGAAGTCGCTGGTGAGGGATGTTCAGCGTGACAATTACGGCACCGTGCGCCCTAGGATCGCCGTGATTACTTCGAAGAAAATTGGGAACGCGGTCAAAAGGAACAGAATCCGTCGCCTCGCCCGAGAAGCGTTCCGGTTGAATGGAAAACATTTCGATCCGACGCGCGACTATTTGCTGATAGCATTGCCTGGAATATCGGAAAAAACAAGCGGAGAAGTAGCAGACATGCTCCTGCGCACGGCAAAAAAAATGCAATCGCAACTCGCATCCGCGGCGCACCGAACGGCGTGAAATAGTCACAATGTTGGCTTAGCGCTATTGACATTTGCGCGAATTGTATTGCTATGGCCTCAGGCTGTGGGGTCGTAGCTTAGTTGGTAGAGCGCGTCGTTCGCAATGACGAGGTCGTCGGTTCGAATCCGATCGGCTCCACCAGTTGCGGAGAGATGGTGGCGTCGCTGGAGCGGATGAATAATTTTGCACCCAATGGAGGATGTCATTCTTGACAAGATGCTTTCTGGCGCTAGGAGCATTCTCGTCATGTCAAACTTTGCATTACTCAAACAATTCTCCGCCAAACCTCACATTTGCGATCTTAGCCTCAGCCGTGTCCTATTGAATGATACCGCCATTCCGTGGATATTTTTGATACCGATGCGCGATAATGTGCTGCAGATGAATCATCTCAGCGAAGTGGATCAGCGGCAACTGATGGCGGAAATAAACATCGCCAGCAATGCGATGGAATCGATTTTCCCGTGCACACGCCTCAACGTTGCTGCCATCGGCAACAAAACGCCGCAGTTGCACATTCACGTGATCTGCAGGACAGAAAATGATGCCCATTGGCCGGAAACCGTGTGGCAGTATTCCTGCGCAAAAATGACCGGCGATGAGTGCGAAATTCGCCGCAAAGCGATCGAAGACGCACTTCGATTAAAAATATCACAGTGAATTAAATTTTTGCTTGCAAGTAGATGGAGAGTAAAATATGGCCCATCCAACATGATTTTTGCTGCGTTTTTTATTTTTGCCGCGCTGGTTGCTCTTTCCCACGCGCTAGGCCTACGGCTTGAATTTCAACCGCTGAGTAAGCTGCTGCTGAAGCTGTCGAAAAAATGTTGTCCTGTGGCAGCGGAGGAAAGCAATGATTGCCGCAGTGACAGGCGCGATGGTGATGTCTCCCGCTGCAGGGGATATGTCATTTGCGCATATGTGTTCGGAACGCAGTTTGTGGACGTGATCAGTCCCATTGTGCGCAAAATGCAAAAATGCGAGGTGGAGGATCATTGCCATTGACAATTTTTCGCGTGCGCATAAATTCGATGCTGCTATGTTTTGCGCTCAAAAGCGACGTGCATTCACACTGATTGAAATGTTGGCTGTCATGTCCATAGTCGGCATCCTTGTGGCCATCATCACGCCAATGGTGGGCAAAGCAATTGACAATGCCAGAAAGATGCGCGCATCGAGAAATTTGCATCAGATAGCGGCGGCCTATGCCAGTTTTGCGCTGAAGGGAAAAGCAAGGGAATTGAATTCTTGTCACAGCGCCGCCGAATGGGCAGGAGTCATGTCGAAACACGATGAACTTAACAGTGCATCGCTGTTCATTTTGAGCGATGACTACTTGGTGGAAGCCGACAAACGCCACATTCCGAAAACGATAGGAATTGGCGGCGATGGGAATTGGGAAATTAATCCTGAATTTGCTAGTTTTCCGCTGAGTGTGGTCGTAATCACAGGCGTTTCCGTGCGCGCGCCGGCGTCGACCACCCCGATTGCCTACACGCGCGGCCTCGACAATAATTCCGGCACATGGCGCGATGCCGTCGGCAATGACGGCGGAATCTATGGGAAAAGTGGTGGATTCATCGCATTCCTTGACGGCCACGTGGAGTTTTACCCGAATCTTACGAGCGAAGAAAACATGCTGATCAACTACAAAACAGGACGTAAAACGCCAAAGATTTCGGAAGCTGTAAATTATGGCGCCCGCGCACTGTCGTGGACGGGAGCGGAATGGGAAGTCGCAAGGAAATAGCGCTCCAAAAAATACTGAATGGTTCCGATTTCACGCGCTAAGCAATCTGCATCCGCAGCATGGGATGCGGCGGGTGCAGGGGATACGCCCCTGCCCGCCGGAGGCGTAAACAAAAGTGCCCGGCGCCGTATTTTTAAAATGAAGTGCCCGGCGATCGGATGCTTCCATCTCTTTTCTCTAAATTCCGTGAGACTGATCCTATGGCAACCGCTGGGCACATTACTTTAAGCCGGCCGTATTACCAAATGCGCGCGTTATCCTGCTCTCCACCGCTCAACCACACCGCCCCACCCCACCCCCTCCTCGCCGAAGGCGAGGAGGGGGGGGGGTGGTGAGGAAGCTCGTAGGCGCACCGGGAAACACTGAATGGTTCCGATTTCACGCGCGAAGCAATCCGCATCCGCAGCATGCGGATGCGGCGGGTGCAGGGGCTGCGCCCCTGCCCGCCGGAGGCGCGATAATAGCTCGGCGGGAATTTGAACGAAACGGCCACGTGAGAAATTCATGTTCTCGGACTCGTTGGAAGCCGCAGCTGCGCTGCTGCCTCCGAAGTCCACGGGAGTCGTTGCCTTTGGATGGAAGTCCCGGCGCCGTATTTTTAGGAAAAAGTCTACGGCGCCATGCTTTTTAGTTCCCCGGCGCCTTTGTCTTCAAATCTCCGACGATTTTATCTTTGGTTTTCGTTTTCCGTGGATTTTCGCTATTTCATGCGTCCTGAGATTTCTCCATCTTGCGTGCCAGAAGGTTCCAGCCTCACGCGCGAAGCAATCCGCATCCGCAGCATGCGGATGCGGCGGGTGCAGGGGCTACGCCACTGCACGCCGGAGGCGTAAACAAAAGTGCCCGGCGCCGTATTTTTAAAATGAAGTTCCCGGCGATCGGATGCTTCCATCTCTTTTCTCTAAATTCCGTGAGACTGATCCACTATGGCAACCGCTGGGCCCATTACTTTAAGCCGGCCGTATTACCAATGCGCGCGTTATCCTGCTCTCCACCGCTCAACCACACCGCCTCACCCCACCCCCTCCTCGCCTTCGGCGAGGAGGGGGTGGGGTGGTGAGGAAACTCGTAGGCGCACCGGGAAACACTGAATGGTTCCGATTTCACGCGCGAAGCAATCCGCTTCCGCGAAGCGGATGCGGCGGGTGCTAGGGGCTACGCCCCTGCCCGCCGGAGGCGCGATAATCGCTCGGCGGGAATGTGCCTAGTTGCGGCATTCGTGAGACGTTCTGCGGCGATCGGATGACATCTTTTTGAATTCCGACGCGAAATCGGCCGCCGTTTCAAAATTTTTGTACACGCTGGCGAATCGCAAATATGCCACCGGATCGCTTGCCTTCAGCAGATTCATCGTGATGGCGCCGATTTCCCGCGAACTGACTTTGTCCGGGTGTTTTGAGATAATTTCGGCAATGACGCGGCTGTAAATTTTTTCAACTTTTTCCTCAACTGCGGCACATTTTTTGAACGCCTTTGACAGCCCAATCCTTATTTTATCGCAATCAAATTCCTCCTCGCGGCCATCGCGTTTGATCACGGCGGGGAATTCGGCACAAATTGTTTCGCTGGTGAAAAACCTATAGCCGCAGGCAAGGCATATGCGGCGGCGGCGGATCGAGCTCGACTCCAGCGCTGCGCGGGTATCGGTGACCCTCGAATCAGCGTATCCGCATTTTGGACATCTCATTTGCGGGAAAAATTGCAAAATTTTACCAATTAATCAATAAAAATCAAAATGTCCGCACGGCAGCCGCTTAGCAGCTACGCCACGGGTCACAGCGCTGAAAGTGAAATCGGGGGCTTCATCTGCGCTGAGAAAAGTGCCATGAAAATAAGCAGCAGTCCGCATGCCAACGCTAGAATTCCGCAGAAAGTCCTCAGCAACCTCGACAGCAGCAGACGTTGCAGCATGTCTCGCAGCAGGTGCGGCATCGATCCGATCATCATCGCAAAAATTATGATCCCGTAGACGAATGCCACGAAAAAGTTTTTCAGAAAAATCTCCTCGCAGTAGACGCTGTCGAGCATCATGTCGGAGCAAACGAGCAGCAAAACCGACAGCCCGCGCACGGCAAGCAACTCGCGCATCCCGTAGAATGACAGCAGAATTATGGACAGAAATGCCAGAAAAAATATGCCTCTGTACTCTCCGAAGTCCGCCGTGCTCATGTGTAGAACATTCCAGAGAAACCACATTCCGCCGATCCCAAGCGTCACCATCGGTGCGCGCTTCGAAAACATTAGCCAAACGTATGCTCCATCCAACGCCGCCTTCTTCACCATCAGCAGCGAAAGGATGCACAGAACCACACCGCTAAAAAATATTGTAAAATTCACAGACATTCTTCCAAAAATGGCTGCCTGACCAGGGCTCGAACCTAGACAAACTGGACCAAAACCAGTTGTGCTACCATTACACCATCAGGCAATAAAATCAGCGCATCGACACTCATCAATCGCAGACTGCGATTAAACGTTCGCCTTGCCAAAGTCAACACTAAGAGATATTACTGCGCATGAGAGATGCAAATGATATCCACCAAAAAGCTTGCCCTCTATTGCCACGTGCCATTTTGTGCGCACAGATGTTCCTACTGCGCCTTTTACCAGGAGCCGCCAACGAGCGCTCTCGTGGAACGATATCTGTCAACGATCGAAGAAGAATTCAGGCTGCTGAATATCACGCGTCCGTTTTTTACGATTTACGTGGGCGGCGGCACACCGGGAGCGTTGGGCGCAAATGCCATGGATAGGCTATGCGCAACACTCACGGCAAACAACGGGTCCCTAAAGCCGGCAGAGTTTTCCGTGGAATTTTCACCGTGCACGGTGAAGAGGGAAAAGATCGAAATTTTGAAGCGCCACGGCTGCGGGCGCATAACCATTGGCGTGCAAAGTTTCAGCGACAGGATAATTAATCTGCTCGGCAGGAGGCAGACGGCGGCACAGGCGATCGCGGCCTATGAAACAATTGCATCCTGCGGCATTGGAAATATCGGCATTGACTTGATTTTCGGCGTCCCGACGCAGACGCTGGATGAGTGGCTGTCGGACCTGCGGTGTGCCGTGAGTTTGCATCCGCATCACATTTCCACATACAATTTGACGTTTGAGGATGGCACTCCGCTGCAGCGGCATGCGCTATCGGGTGTGACGCAAAAGAAGTCACCGGACGAGGAGGCGGATTTTTATGCCGCCACGTGGGAATTTCTCGGCGAGAATGGATACGGACAATATGAAATTTCCAATTTTTGTCTGCCCGGATGCGAGAGCATTCACAACACCAACACGTGGAAAATGCACGATTGGATAGGGATCGGGCCATCCGCCTGCTCCCAATTCGAAAATCGGCGATTCTCAAATCCACCATCCATCGGTCTGTGGTCGGAAACAATCAAACGGGGAGCATTGGCGTACATTGGCGTTGAAAATATGGACGCAAAAACTCTGGCGGAGGACTCGATAATCTTCGGTCTGCGGATGAATAGCGGCATCGACATGGCATCCATTGAGTGTGAATTCCCGTCCGTTGATTTTTCGAGGCTGCTGCAGCTGATGGCATATTTGGAAGAGGAAAATTTTACCAAATGGGACGGCAATTCCGTCAGACTGACACCGCGCGGACGGATGGTGGCGGATGCCATCGCACTGCAGGTGCTGGAGGCCATGTAAAAACTACAGGTCCCACATGTAGCTGCAACGGGAACATATGGCCTTTTCACTCTGGTCGATGAGCTCCACCTTCCAGGCATTGATTTCATCGGCATGCAACCCACCGGACGTTATGCCGCAGTAAATTTCGTATGCCATGCTAGACCTGTTATTATTTGGAATTTCACAGAAAAACACACGCACACCATCCGCGGGAGATTTTATCGTGGATATTTTGGCACGCATCATCTGAGGCAATTTGACGACGGATTTATTCAGCTCGACGATGAAATATGTTCCGGCGCGCTTTGTTTTATCATTTCTCGCTATGCAGCGAAAATATTGGTACTCCTTTCCTCGCCTGAAGTATTCACTGGCGGTTTTGAAATCACTGTCGCTAAATTGGCGAACGGTTACACTTTTAATGCCCAATGGCCGTGATTTTCGACATGGGCGCTCCATCCCGTGCGCATCAATTGTAAACATAGACAGGCATGCAAACAACAGCGCAAGCATTTTGCAGAATTTCATATGCTGGACGCATTCTTATCTAATATTGGAAAAATACAAGACTATTCTGTCCAGTGTACAACTGGCGCAAATGTCGCGATTCTTCCGCGCGGATAAAGGAGGCACGGCGATGCGATTGGTTTCAGCATCGCCGCAACGGCGATCAACATTTTTTCCAAACGTCGATCATGCGTGATTTTGCAGGGCCAATGGCCAACAGAAAATTAATGACCGCTGAGCATATGCTCAGCGTGAGCATCGTTTCCTTATCCTCCTTGAATACTGCCGACAGCAATCCAACTGTCATTGCTGATGCAGGTCCCACTATGGCAAGCGTGATATCGATGACCTTCGATAGTGTTCCCAAGCATTTTGGCAATTTTTTCCCATGATGCGGGAGCATCTCTTCCATGTCGGGCAGCACAGGTGGTATGTGTATTATCACCGGTAACGCGCGCTGTGACGCAAGAATATTGCCCAATCCCATCGGTGAATTGGCGCGCATATCTGCGTCATAGGACGGATGCAGTTCGTGAGTTTTCGCTCCAGTGGCGTTTGAATAGATACACGGACCACTTGTGGCAATGGTGAGGTGGTATTTTTTCGGCGAAAAAATATCATCTTCTACGTCCCCGCTGTATTTTGCGTATCCGCTGGAACCGTATCCGTGTCCAGGGGAGCACTCATCATCTTCATCGGAATTTATCCATTTATCCGCCAGATACGAATCTCCGTCTGGATTTACCAATGCATTCCGCGTTCCATTGCGCCCATAGCGCGATACGTTATTGCATATTTCGTCGTAGTCGCCTATGTTCGGATAATGGTACTGCACCGCATTTGAACTATTAATTGAACTAAACATAATTTCCTCCAATCTTTGTGTGTAAGTGTTGGGCTGTGGCGCACCCGTAGTATTTATTTATGGTGCGCGCGAACAGCCCACAGCTAATGATGGTAAAATTTAGAAATATTTCAACATAAAAACTATTCTTTGTGGCCAAAAAAGTAAAGGGCGTTGAAAACAAGCCGCGTAAAAACGTGAATTCGGCATTTGATGCTGTGTACTAAAAAAAATGCTTTACAATGGATGGAAAAGGTTATTACTGGCCAGCATGCGAAAGACGAATAAGTCAATGATCAAACGTTTTAAGGTTACTGCCGGCGGAAAATTGATGCATCGTTCGCCTGGAACGCGTCATCTTTTGCGGCACAAGACGACGCGGCAACGGCATGCCCATGGAAAGGACGGGGTTCTCGCCAAGGGGATGGCGGCGCGTGTGATGAAATTCATAGCCGTTGGACTGTAAATTTTATGGATTTTAGCTATGGCTGATATTTTAGTGAGTGAAAGTTATGGTTGGCGAAATGGAGGTGTGCCATGCCTAGGGTAACCAATGGAGTTGCAACAAAGAAACGGCGCAACAGGGTTTTGCGTGCGACCAGGGGATATTTCGGCAATAAGTCACGGCTATTCAGGTACGCAAAGGATGCCATGTGGCGTGCCGGGAAATTTGCCTACAGGGACCGTCGGCGTAAGAAGACGGAGATGCGTCAGCTGTGGATTGTGCGAGTAAATGCCGCCTGCAGGGCGAATGGCATGTCCTACAGCAGATTTATGAGCGGCCTAAAGAAGCTTAGCATCGAAATGGATCGCCGTTCGCTGAGTGAGCTTGCCATCCGAGACATGGGAGCATTTGGAGAGATTGTGTCGCAGGTGCGTGCGCTTGCGTGAACGCGAATCCTGTGGAATCTTCGGCTAATTTATGCAAAAGATGAAACTTTGGATTGCCGTTGTGGAAAATTTTCGTAAGCATGATTCGTGCTATGAGCAGTGAATTTGGGAAACAGTTTGCGGATGCCAGAAATTCTCTGGGGATTACGCTGAAGGATGCATCCGAAGTGACGAAAATAAGGCTTGAATATTTGGCAAGCATCGAAAATGGCAATGGAGATTGCGTTCTTCCAGACATTTACATGCGCGGATTTGCCAAGATTTACGCAAAATACCTTAAGCTCGACGTGGATGCCGTGATGGCAAGCTGCCCGGTTAAGGAGTTTGAGGTTCTCAACAACGCCGGCGCGAAGGGAGGCAAGAGAATTTCCTACAACACCATTGTGGCCAATGAAAAGGAACAGGACGATGAAACGGATGCGGGTGTCAACTACTCCGTTCCCATCGCGAAAAAACTGAAATCTTTGTCCGAGAGCATAAAACAACTCGCGTCCCACAAGCACGCGTCGGAGATAGTCGGCGTTTGCGTGATACTGCTGATACTGGCAATTGCCATTCCTCGCATTGTTCGCAAAAGCCATCACACAAAAATTCCGACGGAACAGGTCAATCAGATTTTTTCTGCTCCGGAACAGAAGACCTTGTCCCTCGTGGCGAACGGAAATGTGAAGGTGGTCGTGCGCGATAAGGAGTCCGGTGAGAAAATTTTTACCGGGGACCTCGTGGCGGGCGCGAAGAAGGAGATTTCCTATGGAAAGCCGCTGCAGATATTCTATGACAAGGGGGAATTCGTGAGCATCGACCAGCGGAATGGTGAACGAATCAGGCTGCAACCGGGTCGCGGAGGAATGGAAATCAAATGATTTTGCCGCCAATATGAAAATTTCCGTGTTTGGAGCAGGAGCGTGGGGGACCGCCGTAGCATGCTACTGCAGCGGGATCGGCCATGATGTTACGCTGCTTCCGCGATTCAATGAGCAGGCGGAGTCGATGCGGAAGCACCGCGAAAATATCGATTTTCTCCCAGGCGTCAAGCTTCCCGCTTCGATGTCCATAGTAACTGCCGTAGATCGCGGCATGGACGGTGCCGATGTTGCATTTCTAGCGTGCCCATCGATCGGCATTGAAGACCTCTGCGGGAACATTGGGAAGGCGAAAAAATCAGAAAATCTTCCGCTCCTGATATCACTGTGCCAAGGAATTCAGAATGAAAATATGGAAACCGCATCCAACATAATCGAACGGATGCTTCCCGCATTTGAATACGGCGTGTTGGCGGGGCCGACGAACGCGAAGGAGGTGGCCGATGGGAAAAATGCTGCCATGGTGCTTGCGACGAAGTCCGCCAGAATTTATGGCATACAGGAGCGGTTAAGTTCAGAAAAATTGCGCATCTACAGCAGCGATGATGTCAGGGGCGTGGAATTGGGCGGATGTTTGAAAAATATATACGCCATTGGAGCCGGCATCTGCGATGGTTTGCGGTTGGGAGATAATGCGAAGGCGGCGTACTTGACGCGCTCGCTCAAGGAGCTGGTGACAATAGGAGTTTCCCTTGGAGGAAAGGCGGAAACATTCTATGGACTGAGTGGATTTGGAGATTTCATTGCCACATGCATGGGCGCATGGAGTAGAAATCGCACATTCGGCGAGAGAATCGGAATGGGCGAGTTGGCGGATGACATACTGGCAACTCAAAAAACGGCAGTGGAGGGGTACAAAACGACGAAGGCGCTGCACGGCATCTGCGAAAAAAATGGAATAAATGCTCCCGTCATCGCTGAAATTTACGCCATTTTATACATGAAAAAATCCGTAAAGGACAGCGTCAGTGCGCTGCTCAATCGTTCTCTGAAGCCGGAATTGTGAATAAATTGCGACCCATAGCCGCGTGAAAATTTTGGTGATCAAGCCGTCGAGCCTCGGCGATGTAATTCATGGACTACAGGTGGCAGCGGCCATAAAGGATGGATTGCCAGGCGCATCCATCGATTGGGTCGTGCGCGACTGTTTTTCGGAAATGGTAAAATTTTCGGCGCTGGCATCCAGAATTCTTCTCTTTCACCGCGGGAGTGGGCTGCGGAAATTTCACAAATTAATCGCTGAAATACGGGAGCGGCACTACGACTATGTTCTCGACATGCAGGGACTCGCCCGCAGCGGTGTGATGACGTACTTTTCCGACGCCGACGTCAAGATCGGCAGGAGTGACGCCAGAGAATTTTCGTGGTTGGCATACGACAGGAGGATTTCGCTTCCGCGCGCACCACATGTGCACGCCATTGACATTCTGCTACAATTTCTGCCGGAATTTGGGCTGCCGCCGGAACTGCGCGGATGCGTAAAATTTTCCGCCAAGCCCACCGGTGCACTGGAGACATTTTGTGAAAACATCTCAGCAGACGGGACGCCGGTGATTTTACTTTTTCCGGAAAGCAGACGGCGGGAGAAAATATGGCCATATTTTCATGAATTATCGGTGGCATTGTCGCGAAAATTCACGGATGCACGCCTAGTGATGGTCGCGCAGAATGAAATTTTAACGGGAGAGCGGCCGAAGAATTTTTACAATCTCTCCGGGAAAACTTCCATCGGCGACATGATTTGGTTGCTGCAGAATTGCTCGGTTGCCGTCGCAAATGACAGCGCTCCAATGCATTTGGCAGCGGCGATGAAAATTCCGGTGGTTGCGCTGTTTGGGCCGACTGATCCGCAGAAATTCGGACCATATCCCATTGGAGATTGGAGAAATTTTGTGATTCAGGCACCGGGCGGCGATTTGGCATCTCTGACTGTGGATACTGTGGCATCCGCCGTGTGCTCAGGATTCATCGATGGCATGGGGTGAAAGCCATGGAAAAGATGGAAATGTGCTGGGCTCAGTCCCCATTAAAAGATGGAAGCATCCGATCGCCGAGAATTTCAGAGGCACACAGGAGTCCCGTGAATTTGAAGAAAGAAGATGTAAGCAAGCGGATGCCGGGAATTTCATAGGCACACAGGAGATGTGACTTCTCTCACAGTCAAGCACCTCCAAAGGCAGCGCCTCCCTGTGGCCTTCGGAGGCGCACCGCAGCTGCGACTTCCAACGAGTCCGCGACCATGAATTTCCAACGCGGCCGTTTCGTTCAAACTTCCGCGGCGACCATTTTATTCACGCCTCCGGCGGGCAGGGACACAGCCCCTGCACCCGCCGCATCCGCTTCGCGGATGCGGACCGCTTCGCGCGTGGAATCACCTCTCTCGCAACCGTTTTGTTTATGCCTCCGGCGGGCAGGGGCACAGCCCCTGCACCCGCCGCATCCGCAGGGTGCGGATGCGGACCGCTCCGCTCGTGCGCGCGGAGGAAATCGAATCGCAACGGCGTCTATGCGTCGCACGTGCAATCGCGATTGCACGCTAAAATCTCAATTTTATGTTCCTTTCTCCGCACTTCGGACATTCGCAAATTTCAATATTCGGCTGACGCATGTAGAACTCACCGCAGCGTTTGCACCAAAACAGGCGACGATCACTCATTACGTAGCTGCCGATTCTGTCGGCTACCTCGACTGCAATCAGCGCCGCGAAGGACGCACATCCCGTCAATACAATGGCAAAATCGCAGCAATTCATCGGAAATCTCACGCGCTATCGCTTATTTTCTAGCGCCGTGCCTTCCGCAGGAGCCGCAGTTTTCTTAGTTTTGGAAACCTTTGAAGCGGCGGCAGAATTTTCGAATTCATTACTGGAGGCAGCAGGCACAGCGGCAGACTGCACACCATCTCCAGTCGCACCACTTTTCGCAGCGGCCCTGGAAGCTTGCACATTCCTTGATTTGGACGCCCTGCGCTTTTTCGACTTGGAATAGCCAACGTCGGCGGCTGAAATCAGTTCGATTATCGCCATTTTTGCCGCATCCCCAACGCGCTGCACAAGTTTATAGATGCGCGCATAGCCGCCATTGCGCTTGGCAAACTCCACAGCTCTCTCGTTGAACAAAATCGCCACGGCTTCCTCATCCTTCACTCGCGAAATAGCCAACCTCCTGTAGTGCAGTTTTTGTGCGGCATCGCTCGATAGGTGTGCTTTTTTCGCCATCGTTATGATTTTTTCCGCAAATGGACGCAAAGCTTTCGCCTTCGCAAGTGTCGTTTCAATCTTGCCATGCTTGAACAAGGCCGAAGCCAAGTTTGCCATCAAAGCCTCGCGATGCTCCTTCGTGCGGCCGAGTGAATATCTGTGTTTTCCGTGACGCATTTCCCTAAAACCTTACAAAAACAAACTCCTCATCTGCTGCAGAGTAACCTCTCGTCTATTTTCATGCCGAGCGAAAGCCCTATTTCCTCTAGCTTTTCTTTGATCTCATTCAGAGATTTCTTTCCAAAATTTCTGTACTTCAACATTTCCGCCTCAGTTTTTAAAATCAGCTCACCAACGGTCATTATGTTGGCGTTATTTAAACAGTTTGCCGCACGCACCGACAGCTCAATCTCGTTGACGCTCATATTGAGCAGCTTGCGCAGTCGGTTCTGCTCATCACTCGACTCGCGCTCAGCATCCTCAAACTTTATGTCCCCGGCTGAAATGGTATCAAAAATATCCAGATGATGCTTCAAAACAGC
Source organism: Puniceicoccales bacterium (assembly GCA_031288455.1). Classification (GTDB taxonomy): domain Bacteria; phylum Verrucomicrobiota; class Verrucomicrobiia; order Opitutales; family JAIRKQ01; genus JAIRKQ01. The sequence continues at coordinate 12,111 of JAITRI010000039.1, read as the reverse complement.
AGCTGATTCCCTAAGCGCTTCGGCGGGAGTGATCCTCCCATCCGTCCAAATTTCCATTATCAGCTTGTCATAGTCCGTAATCTGTCCAACGCGCGTGTCCTCGACGCAGTATCTCACCATGGTAACCGGACTAAAAAGGGCATCGATCGGCAACAATCCTATTTCCGCGCGGCGCTCGTGCTGCGATCCAAGCAAATATCCGCGGGAAACACGCAATTCGAGCGTGGCATTAAATCTTTGATTTTTGTCCAAATTGCAGATAATTTGCTCCGGATTCAGTATCTCAAAACTTCCATCACACTCTATGTCGCCCGCTGTAACTGGGCCTTCCCGCGTCACATCAATCGTCAAATCAATCGGCTCATTGTCCTGTTTCTTGAACAGAATCTTTTTCAGATTCAAGATTATGTCGGTAACGTCTTCCCTTATTCCTGGAACACTCTGGAATTCATGGCTGACGCCGTCTATTGACACGGAAACCAACGCGGCACCTTCTATCGAACTCAGCAAAACTCTGCGAAGTGCATTGCCGATGCTGTGCGCAAATCCAGACTCAAACGGCTCAGCCACAAACATAGCATAGGTGTCGGTTGCAGTCTGCTCAACCCTATGCAATTTGTCAGGTAACTCAAATCGACGCAGTATTTTTGTCATAAAAATCTTCCAAAATATCTAAATCAACGACTATAAAACTCCACAATAAGCTGTTCATTTATGTCCTGTGAAATTTCATCGCGCTCCGGCTCACGATTTATCACACCGCGCAGCAGAGTGGAATTAAATTCCATCCATGCTGGAACACTGCGGGCACGATTCATTTCGCAGTTGCGCACCACGATCTGGCGCGACGACGACTTCTCGGCAATCTCAATAACTTCACCGGCTCTGCAAATGTAACTGGGAATGTTGACTCTTTTCCCGTCCACGCGAATGTGCCCATGTGTAACAAATTGCCTCGCCGACGCACGACTGCGCGCAATGCCGAAATTGTAAATGACGCTGTCCAACCTCATCTCAAGCAATCTGAGAAACGTCGTGCCAGTAACTCCGCGTTTGCGCTTCGCCGCTTCGAAATATATCCTAAATTGCTTTTCCGTGAGTCCATACATGTATCGCACCTTCTGCTTCTCAAGAAATCCAATCGAGTAGTCGGACACTTTTCTTCGCAAATGTGGGCCGTGCATGCCTGGAATATACGGCTTCCTCTCCTCCGCATTCCCGGGGATAAAAACCGACATCCCAAATCGTCGATTGATCCTAGCTCTTGGTCCAGTGTATCTCGCCATAAATATCCTAATTGCCGAACTATGCTCTCCTAGCCTTCCTCGGACGGCATCCATTGTGCGGGATCGGAGTCACATCGATGATCTCATCAACCGATAACCCAAGCGATTGAATGCTCCTTATGGCAGAATCGCGCCCTATCCCAGGTCCACTCACCTTTATCGTAACCTCCTTCATGCCGTGCGACATCGCCGTCCTCCCGGCATCCTGCACAACCATCTGAGCGGCATAGGCCGTCGACTTCCTTGAGCCGCGGAAATTGCACTTCCCGGCGCTCGCCCACGAAATCACATTGCCATTTGGGTCAGAAAATGACACCTTCGTGTTATTGAATGTCGCCAGTATGTGACAAATTCCCCTCGTCACATTTTTACATTTTTTTGCCTTTCGCACCGTTGTGTCAACTGCGTCGTCGAACAATCCGGGCGTTGCACTGGCACCATCGGCACGCTCCGCCTGCCCACCAGGCGGAACCACTTTCACGTTTTCATCGCTGCTATCACTCATTTAATATACTTGTGCTCCCTTCATCACTTTGCTTCCGCTTTTTTGGCAACCCCAACCGTTTTGCGCGCACCTTTTCTCGTTCTGGCATTCGTCGATGTCCGCTGTCCCCTGACCGGCAATCCGCGATAATGCCTTATCCCGCGATAGCATTTTATCGCCTGCAATCTTTTCAAATTCGCGACGATCTCTCTGCGCAAATCGCCTTCGATTTTCCATCCGGCGGAATTTATGAACGATGTAATTTTATTTATGTGCTCCTCATTAAGGTCACGCGCACGCATATTCGGATCGATACACGTCCCCTCAAGAATCATGGCAGCCCTTGTCGGGCCAACGCCTTGAATATATCTCAGCGCGTATCCAACCTTTTTGTTGTCCGGTATATCAACTCCCAAAATGCGCGGCATAGCAATTTACCATTAAAAATTTCATACTACTTGAATTGCAAAAATCATTTTTTCACTAATGTCAAGATCTCTGGCAAAGTATCTGTAACTAAAATTGTGTGTTCGCAATGTACAGCTAATTTTCCATCGATCGTTTTCACAGTCCACCCGTCGTCGGCCACGAAAACTTTTTCATTGCCCAGCGTAAACATCGGCTCTATCGCCAGCGTCATCCCAGGCATCAGAACAGGGCCAGTCCCAGAGCGTCCATAATTCGGAATCTGCGGCTCCTCGTGCATATTTCTGCCGACACCATGCCCAACAAAATCACGCAAAATTCCATATTTGTGTTTTTTCGCGTGCTTCTCTATGGCATTTGAAATATCCCCCACCCTATTCCCACCAACGGCACGCTCGATCCCAAGCAGCAGCGCTTCTTCCGCCACAGTGATGAAACGATCGACCTCATCGGAAACATTTCCTATGCGCACCGTGCGCGTGGTATCGCCAACATAGCCGTTGTAAAATATGGCAACATCTATGCTTACGATGTCGCCATTGCGCAGAATCACGTTCTTCGACGGAATTCCGTGAACAACTTCGTCATTTATTGATATGCAAAAATATGCCGGATATGGGCGCTTGGCCCCGGTGGTGTATAGAAAACTCGCGCTCTTCGCCCCAAATTCCATCATCAAATCTCTGCCGAAACAATCCAAATCATAGGTGCTAACTCCGGCTGCGGCGTAGTTTGCCATTCCGTCCAAAATCTTGGCGGCAACCTCGCAAGCTTTGCGCATTTTGACGATTTCTTCATCTGTTTTTATGGGAATCATCTGCAACTTTTTTTCAAACATTTCACGAGATCAACCAAATGACGATGCCAACCAGAAATAGCAATCCTAAAATCACAAATAGTCCGCGAAAACTTTTGAAGCTATCCGACAGCACGATCGGCCTCGCAACTCTGCTATTCGCTCTAGTTTTCATTTTTTTAAGAAATCCATCGTAATTCTTCTGAAGCAAATATCCCTCTATCTGCCTCATCGTGTCCAGCACAACGCCGACGGAAATCAGCGTGCCAGTGCCACCAAAAAATAGCGCAATTGAATAGGGAACACCAAATGAAAAATACAGTAAGTCCGGAAACAACGCTATCGCAGTCAAAAATACGGCCCCGGCCAGCGTAAGGCGCGTCATGACAAAATCCAAAAATTTCGCCGTTGCATCTCCCGGGCGAATCCCAGGAATGTATCCGCCATTTTTCTTGAGGTCCTCCGCGATTTGCACTGGACGAAACATCATCGAAACCCAAAAATAGCTGAAGCACAAAATAAGCAGTCCATAGAGCACATAGTAAACCGATGATCCGTGGCTCAAAACCATGGACGCGCGCTGGAAAAATCTTACTCCGGTCGCAGCGCCTATGTAGGCAAAAATTTGCTGAGGAAACAGCAGTATCGCACTCGCAAAAATTACTGGCATCACCCCGGAATAATTTATTTTCAGCGGCAAATATGATGATTGTCCGCCGTACATTTTTCTGCCAACGATGCGCGAAACATACTGCACGGGAATTTTCCGATCGGCCTGCGTAACGGCCACCATAAACGCCACCACCGAAAATAATAACACCAGCATCAGCAGTCCATGCCACAGCCCAAACACAGCCGTCGTTTCCGCTTGCACGCTGAACATTTTAATGGCCTGCATGATGGCAGTCGGCATTGACGACAATATGCCAGCCGCAATCAGCAGCGAAACGCCATTTCCTATGCCGATTTGTGAAATTTGCTCGCCAATCCACACCAAAATAAGCGTTCCGGCCGTCAGAAATACGGTCGATGTAACAAGGAAAGCGGCCCCATGTTTTATGATTATGCTGCCGAATTGGTTCGCGTTGAATCCGTAAAATAATTTGTCCGGATAGTTGGAGAGCGCCATCACCAGCAAACATCCCTGAATCAGACAGATCACAACCGTCAAATAGCGCGTATACTGCGCGACACGCTGGCGTCCGGATTCTCCCTCCTGCTGCATCCTTGCAAGCGCTGGATTTATGGCACCAAAAAGTTGCATTATTATGGAGGCGCTGATGTACGGCATGATGCCAAGTCCAAATACGGCACCCTTGAGCAGCGCACCACCTGTAAACATGTTGTAAAGCCCAACTAGGCCGCCGGATACTGCGGCTTTTGACAGCATGAAATTTTTAAGCGGCAATGGATCTAGTCCAGGCAAAGGAATGCTCGCTCCCACGCGCGCGACAAATAGTAGAGCAATCGTCACAAAAATCTTCTGCCGAAGTTCTTGAATTTTGAAACAATTTATGAACGCCGAAAACATTTCCTGGAATTCACTCCTTTTTCATCGCATAGGACAAGCGCATGATTTTCCCTCCAACGCGTTCTATTTCAGCGGCAGCACTTCTGGAAAATTTGTCGGCAATGACAGTTAGCGCCTCCGATAAGACTGCGCCTCCCAACACTTTTATCGGACATGCGGGCCCTTTTATAAGTCCCGCCTTTCTCATGCACGCCGCATCAACCTCATTCACGCCGAGAGCTGCGATGTCGCGCAATTTTACGGTGACATGTTCGGCCCGAAATTTCGCATTGGAAAATCCGCGAATCGGCAAATGCCTGTAAAACGGAACTCCGCTGCAGCATGGAGCTGGACTGTAGCCGGCACGGGCCTTCCCGCCCTTGTGCCCACGGCCGGCAGTCTTACCTTGGCCGGATCCGACTCCCTTTCCCCGCCGCTTCGTGTTTTTTGAACAGGCTAAAATTTTTGGCAATTCATGCAATCTCATCCGATTATCCTCATAGATTATACAATTCATCTCCAGCTGCCATGCGCATCTGCTTCACAATCCCATAGGGCCGCATTTTTCTGAGAGCGTCTATGGTTGCGTTCACTATGGAAAATTGATTCTTGGACCCCATCGACTTCGTCAATACGTCCTTGACTCCCAAAATTTCCAACACGGCACGCACGCCACCTCCAGCAATTACACCGGTTCCAGGAGCGGCCGGACGCAGTAAAACTCGACCACCATCGGAAACTCCAATCGCCATGTGCGGCACTGTGGTATCCTTCAGCTGAAAAGACATAATGTTTTTTTTGGCGCGCTCTGTTCCTTTCTTTATCGCCTCCGGGACCTCTTTCGCTTTGCCGTATCCAACTCCCATCCTTCCGCGCTGATCACCAACAACAACCAATGCGGAAAATCCAAATCGCCTGCCACCTTTGACAACTTTTGCGCATCGATTAATGTGCACCACTTTCTCCTTCAACTCCTCACGATCAGATCGCTGGGATACTGCAACGTCACGCCTTTTGCGAAACGTCCCTGCGCCTTTTTCCTGTTTCCTAGAATCACTCATAAATCACACCACACTAGAATAATAGACCAGCGGAACGCGCCGCTTCGGCAAATGCCATGACACAACCGTGATACCTGCGACCATTTCTGTCGAAAACGACGCATCTTATTCCTGCAGAAATCACCATTTCGCCAAATACCTTCCCAAGAATAGTCGCGCCGGCAACGTTCGCATGCAACTTTTGACCACTTTTCGCGCAGCCTAGCGTCGACAAAAACACAAGCGTGGACCCAATTTCATCATCAATGCACTGCGCATAGATGTGCCTTCCGGAAAACTTTACCGATAATCTTGGCACTTCAGTGGCCCCAAAAATCCGTTTCCGTATTCTAGTTTTGCGCCTGCTACAGCGTACTTTTTTATCAATCTGCATGAACCAAAGGAACAACACGCCAAAACTATGCCGTCTTCTTCCCCTCCTTTCTCCTCACGAACTCACCAACTATTTTCACTCCTTTTCCCTTGTATGGCTCAACTGGATAAAACCGCTTTATGTCAGCCACAACCTGTCCAACCGTTTTTTTATCCACACCGCTTACGGACACTTTTGTGCCGGTCTGGTCTATCGCCACCTTGATGCCATGCGGAATTTCATAGAGTATGTCGTGTGAATAACCAAGGCTGAGATCCAAAATATTTTGCCCCTTCATGATTGCTTTGAACCCGACACCGTTTATTTCAAGGTCCTTCGAATACCCGTCAACTACTCCAATGACCATCGAATTTACTATCGATCGCACAGTCCCGTGCATCATGCGCGAATGGCTATCGTCGGGATTTTTGCAGGACACTGTTAAAATTTCGCCATCCACAGCAATTGCCACGGAATCGTCAAATATTTTCTCATTTCTTCCGCGCGGCCCTTCCACGGAAACACGACAACCATCAACGGAAATCTTCACGTTAGCCGGAATACACACTGGCGATTTTCCTATTCTGCTCATTTCAACCCCAAAATCATAGAACATAGCACATTAGTTCGCCGCCAAGACCCAAGTTCTTCGCGTCTTTGCCGGAGAGAACACCGCTCGACGTCGACAGTATGCATTCACCGATGCCGCCGACGATCGACGGAATTTTCTTTTTCGATGCGTATCTTCTGCAGCCGGGACTGCCTATTCTGCCAATTTCCGTGATCGCCGGAATTCCGTTCACGTACTTCATTTGCACCCTTAGCACAGCGTGCCCATTTTCAGACTTTTCCACGGAAAAATCTTTCACGTATCCGTTATTTTTTAAAATTTTCACTATTCCCTCCCGCAGCATCGACCATTGCGCACAGCATTCCGCACGCCTCGCGCCACTCGCATTCCTCAGGATAGTTATAAAATTTCCCACAACGTCCATATCATATTTCCAAATTTAATCACCACGACGATTTCGTCATTCCAGGCACTTCGCCAAAGGATGCCATTTCGCGCAACTGCATGCGCGACACGCCAAACATACCGTGAAATCCGCGCGCCCTGCCGGTAATGGCGCAACGATTTCTTATTCTAACCCTCGACGAATTTCGCGGCAATTTGCTCAATCGCCGCTGAGCGGCAAAATAATCATCATCCGATAAATTCACATCGAGCAATTTGCGCTTTAATTCACGCCGCTCAGCCGCATAGCGCGATGCCAATTCAATCCTTTTATTATTTCTCGCAATCGAAGAATTTTTTGCCATAGTTCACATCTCCAAAGTTACAATTTTTTTCTAAACGGCATACCAAATTTCAACAGCAGCGCGTGGCCGAGCATGTCGCTGGCGGCTGTGGTAACGAGCGTAATGTGCATCCCTATCAACTTTCTTTCCCTGTCGATACTAATTTCCGGAAAAATCGTGTGATCCACTATTCCAATGTTATAATTGCCATGGCCATCCATTTTATTCGGAATGCCGCGAAAATCACGAATTTTTGGCAGAGCAACGGCAACTAATTTCAACAAAAACTCGTACATGTTATTCGATCGCAGCGTGACTTTTGCACCCACGTTCATTCCTTTCCGCAGTTTGAAGTTCGAAATGCTCTTTTTCGCCTTTGTCAAAACCGCCCGCTGTCCGGCTATCAGCGAAATTTCTTTCTGCACCTCCTGCACAAACGTCTTGTCGGAATCGGATCCTATGGCCGAATTTATCACTATCTTCTCCAATTTCGGAATTTGGTGAAAATTTTTCAAAGAAAATTCGCGCGCAAGCTCGCCGGCTATGCGCTCATCATATGCTTCTCTTAACCAGGGACGTTTCATTGGTCAATCCTTCTGTCAACGACACGCAGCGACTGCGTCCGCCAACACGCTTCACAAAAAAAAGATCCGCTTAAAAAATCAAGCATTTTTATTCCCATTTTCTTTTGTTTTTACCGCCACAGATTTGACGGCAACATTCGACATGTGAACCGGCATCGGCTTTTCAAGAATCGCACCATTCGGAAATTCCTGCGACTTGCGCGTACACTTCTTTGCCACAGCAACTCCATCGACAATCACCATGTCCCTATGGCGCAAAACCTGAAGAATTTTACCAACTTTTCCGATGTCATCGCCGGCTATGATCATCACTTCATCTCCGCGCCTAAGCGCCTTTCTTGACGTCCTCTTCACACAACCTCCGGGGCTAATGAAATTATTTTCATGAAATCCTTCTGCCTTAATTCGCGGGCAACGGGCCCAAAAATTCTCGTGCCTCTCGGATTTTTTTTGTCGTCTATTATCACACAGGCGTTTTTGTCGAACCGCAAATAGCTGCCATCCTCTCGCCTGATTGGATATTTCGTGCGCACTATCACGGCCGACACAATGGCTCCTTTTTTCACAGTGGATTCCGGAATGTTGGACTGCACGCTGCATATTATTATGTCCCCAACGGAGGCCGTTCTTTTGTTCTGCCCCAGTCTTCTGATCATTTTAACAAGCTTGGCTCCCAAATTATCCGCCACCTCTAAAATACTTTCCTGCTGCAACATAACATTACTCCAAATTACGAAACCGTCGAAATCGCAGATTCAACAACGCTGCCGACTCTCCAGCGCTTCAACTTACTCATGGGGCGCGTCTCAATTACGCGGACAGAATCGCCGACGCTGCACAAATTGGACGCATCGTGGACATAAATGACAGTCTTGCGCTTGATTTCTTTGCCATAAACCGGATGCGGCACCTTGCAAAAGCATGCAACTTTCACTGTTTTATCGCCAACTTTTCCGATCACGCTACCAACCAGCGATTTTCTGCGTTTTCTAGTAATTGCATCACCCATACAAAATTAAATCACTCCCTTATTTGTTTTTATCGTCAAAATTCTGGCTATTTCGCGCCTTATTTGCAAAAATCTGTGTGTTTTTTCAAGCTGCCCGATCTTTCTTTTGAGTCGCAGCAGCATGAGTTCATTGCGCAACTCAAGCTCCCTTTGGCGCAACTCAACATCTGTCAAATGCTCAAATTCACTCCTTTCACTCTTTTTCGTTTTCATGCGATTCCTATTGATTTTGTTCCTCGCGACTTATGAAGCGACAATGCACCGGCAATTTGCAATCCGCTAGCCGCATGGCCTCACGCGCCAATGTGGCAGAAACACCGGCAATCTCAAAAACAACACTGCCAGGTTTCACAACGGACACCCAAAATTCAACGCCACCTTTTCCTTTGCCCATTCTCGTTTCAGCCGGTTTTTTCGTTATCGGCTTTTGCGGAAATACGCGCATCCACATTTTTCCCTTTCTTCTTAGGTGCCTATTTATGGCGATACGCGCAGCTTCCAATTGCGACGACGTCAAGTGCCCGCGATCAAACGACTGCAATCCAAAATCACCGAATGCTATGGCGTCACCACCCTTTGCCACTCCACGATTGCGGCCCTTGTGCGTTTTTCTATACTTTGTTTTCGAAGGCGATAAATTACTCATTGCAACTAAATTCCCCTACTTTCGAATTTTCTCTGCGGCATCGACTCCTGCCTATTACTAAATAACCAACATTTGATGCCTATTTTGCCGGCGGTAGTATTTGCCTCCGCAAATCCATAGTCAACATTCGCCCTGAGCGTGTGAAGAGGCACGCATCCCTCCTTCTGCTCTTCCGTTCTTGCAATCTCTGCACCGCCAAGCCTTCCGGAACATCGCACCCTTATTCCGCTCGCACCAAAACTCATGGCCGACTGCACAACTTTTTTCAGCGCACGCCTGAAAACAACGCGACGCTCCAATTGCATCGCAACATTTTCCGCCACCAACTGCGCAACCAAATCGGGGCGTTTAATCTCCTGAACGTCTATTATCACATCGGTTCCGACAAGCAGTTTAAGCTGTTCCGTCAATTTTTCCAGTTCCTTGCCCTTAACTCCAATCACAATTCCAGGGCGCGGAGTGGAAAGCTTTAGGCGAATCTTGTCGCCGGATCGTTCAATGTCCACACGCGCAATTGACGCATATTTCAATTTCTCCTTTATGAAGCGACGAATTTTATAGTCAGCCAATAAAAATTTTGCGAAATTTTTGCTGTCCGCAAACCAACGGGAACGCCAATCTCGGCAAATCGGAAGACGAAAAACTATAGGATTTACTTTTTGTCCCATGGCGCTCTCACCCCTTCCTTTCGCTAGCTTCCTTCAGCACAACTCGAATGTGTGACATGCGTTTTCTTATGGGATGTGCCGATCCTCTCGCCGCCGCAATAAAACGCTTAAATACAGGCCCATCTTCCACAAGCACAGACTCTACGACCAGCCTGCTCACCGCTAAATTATTATTATTTTCCGCGTTGGCTATCGCGCTGCCAAAGAGTCCGACCAATATTCTGGCCGACTTCCGAGGAATGCATTTCATCATTGAAATCGCTTCGGCGGCAGATTTGCCATTCAAAAAACGCGAAATTTCTCGCATCTTCTTGGGAGAAATGCGCACATGCTTCAACTTTGCTTCAATCTTCATCAAATTTCCTTTGCGCCCCTATGTTGTCTTTTGCGTATGTGGATTATGCGCCCTAAACGTCCTAGTTGGAGCAAACTCTCCTAATTTATGTCCGACCATGTTTTCCGTAATGTAAATGTCAACAAACTTTCTTCCGTTGTGCACCAAAAATGTTATGCCAACAAAATCCGGCGTAACCACGGATCGTCTGGACCACGTTTTTATCGGGACGCGCGAGCCGGAAGCAAGCACGGCTTTCACCTTGTCCGCCAAACTGACATCAACAAAAAATCCTTTTTTCTTAGATCGCGTCATCGATGCATCTCCATTCCATTTTCATCATTTTTTCACTTTTCTTCCGCCGCGCCTTACCACAATCGATCCATTCGACGGTTTCGAATTTTTGCGCGTCAACTTTCCTTTAGACAGCTGCCCCCACGGCGAAACCGGATGTCCTCCACCGGCAGTTTTGCCATGACCGCCGCCCATCGGATGATCAATCGGATTCATCGCAACGCCGCGCACTCTCGGGCGTCGGCCAAACCATCTGTTGCGCCCCGCCTTGCCAAGCGATCGCTTATTGTTTTCTTCGTTGCCGACTTCCCCTATCGTCGCCCTGCAGCGGGAGTGCACGTATCGAATCTCTCCACTCGGCATTTTCAATGTCGCTCGCTTGCCGTCAACGGCGACCAATTGAGCAGCCGCACCGGCCGCACGCACCAATTGCGCTCCACTCCCCGGCTCAAACTCTATGCAATGCACCTTCAATCCCTGCGGAATCAGCGACAGCGGCAACGACATTCCATCGCCATACTCACTCTGCTGCGAATCGGAACTTATAACGACACTTCCTGGGACCATTTGCGTTGTGGCAAGTATGTAGCGCTTCTCTCCGTCAGCATACTTGAGCAGCGCGATGTTAGCGGATCGATTCGGGTCATATTCGATTCTCTCAACGACGGCGGGAATATCAATTTTGTCCCTCCTGAAATCAACAATTCGAAGCAATCTTCTGTGTCCGCCGCCTCTTCTGCGCATTGTTATGCGCCCGTAGCAATTGCGACCACTGGAGCGCAATTTACTGCGCGTAAGACCCCTAATGGGAGAATTTTCTCCGGAAACAATGGAAGATCGCGCCTTTACGTGAAAGCGTTGCCCCGGTGTTAATGGACTCAATTTTATAATGGCCATTGCGCTACAGTTTCACGTTTAGTTTTACACCACATCTATTTTATCTCCGTCTCTCAATGCTACAATCGCTTTTTTTCTGGCACCAACAATCGTATAGCGGTTACGGGCCTTCGACCTGACTCGCTTCGCCTTTCCGCGATAGTTTATGATATTCACATCAACCACCTTTACGCCAAATGCCGCACCAACAGCATCCGCCACTTGCCGCTTATTGGCCGATGCATCCACCACAAAAACATATCTCCGACTCTCCGAAAGCAACATATTCGATTTCTCCGTGAGCAAAATCTCCTTCAGCACATTAAATTTCTTCATTTGCCCGCCTCTCCTTCATTTTTGGATAATCGCTCCATAACATCTCTAACTGCACAGCCACTGAAAACAATATTTTTGTGACTGACAACATCGAAGGCATTAATGGACCGACTGTCAATCGCAAATGCGCTACTTATGTTGCTGGAGGCA
>JAITRI010000087.1 GCA_031288455.1 Puniceicoccales bacterium | reverse complement strand
CGAGAGGCGGAAATTTGTTTATGCCTCCGGCGGGCAGGGGCACAGCCCCTGCATCCGCCGCATCCGCACAGCGGATGCGGACCGTGCTGCGGGCGTGTCGAAAATCTCCGGGCACGCGAGAGGCGGAAATTTGTTTATGCCTCCGGCGGGCAGGGGCACAGCCCCTGCATCCGCCGCATCCGCACAGCGGATGCGGACCGCTTTGCGGACAGAGGCATTCTGTGCCACTTCCAATTCCGGCGCGCCGGCAACCTCCCCCACCTCTCCTCACCGGAGGAGGGGTGGTGGAAAGAGCGCGATAACTGCGCGCATCTTTCGCCAATGCAGCCGATTCCTCGGCTATATCTTCACTTTGCCGCGGCAATATTTTTATGGATTCTTGGCCTAATCCCGTGAATCTTCCGCTTCCATCATGTCCACGATTTTATATTTTTCCATGTGCAGCGATGTGTCGGATCTAAACATCAGCTTTGCGTTGAATTTATTTTCCACGGCCACCAGTGATCGCTCGTCATTTTTCATGCGCTCCAACACTTCCCCATTGAGCGTAATTTTCAGCTTAATTTTTTCATTGGTCTGGAACTTGCCGCGCTTTTGCTGCAGACATTCCGCCAATTTTCTGTAAATTTCATTGCACATTGTGCGCGGAGATTTTACGAGGCCATCCCCGCCGCAGTATTGGCAGACGGTGCGCATTTCACTGTTATTGCTCTGCGAGTGCCGCTGCCGTGAGATTTCCATCAGTCCCAGCTGCGAGATCGGCAGCACAAAATTCTTTGCGCGATCCTTTGACAATTCCGTGCGCATGAGGTTGAAAATATTCGTGCGGTCGCGGCGGTCAACCATGTCAACGAAGTCGATGACGATGAGACCCCCGATATTTCTCAGCCGCAGCTGGCGCGCGATTTCCTTGCCCGCTTCAAAATTCACATCGAATATGAAATGGCCGCTGTCCTTTTTTTTCGACCTGTGATTGCGCGTATTTACATCGATGGACGTCAACGCCTCCGTTTCATTGATCACAATTTCACCGCCACAGGCGAGCGGGACGCGGCTGGCAAATGTCTGCTCAATCTGCCGCTCAACGTTGAAGCGGTCGAATAGCGGGATATTTTCCGTGAACAGGTGAAATTTCTGCTTAGAACGCGGGGAGATCGCCGAAACAAGGTGCAGCATGCGGTCAAATGTGCTGCTATCATTCACAATAATTCTGTCCACGTCGTCCGTCAGAAAATCGCGCACTGTGCGCTCCACCAGGTCCGGCTCCTCGTGCAACAGCGTCGGCTTGGAATTCTTTTCGTAGCGCTCCATGATATCATTCCACGTCTGCAGCAAAATGTGCAAATCGCGCACGAAATGCCGCGCTTTCTTGCCAATTCCGGCGGTGCGCACGATCACGCCCATTCCGTCGGGAATTGTGAGCTTGTTCAAAATGTCCTTCAGCCTATTTCTTTCCTTGCCGTCATCTATTCTTTTCGAAATGCCACATTCATCCGAAAATGGCATCAGCACGAGACATTTCCCGGGCAATGATATGTTCGTCGTGACCCTCGGTCCCTTTGTTCCGATCTGTCCCTTTATGATCTGGACGATGATGTCAGTGCCGACGCTGTATATGCGCGGGATGTCCTTCAGCGTTATATTTTTGCGCTGCTTGGAGGTATTTTTGCGTATGACTTCGAACGTCTTGTCATTCGCCGCCGGAAGAATATCCCAGTAGTGGAGAAATGTATTTTTTTCTTCGCCGATGTCCACAAATGCGGCCTTCAGTCCCGGCTCAAGGTTTTGAATCTTCCCTCTGAAAATCGCTCCAACTGGACTTTTTTCATTCAAATATTCGAATTCATAGTTTTCCAAAATCCCATCCTCGAGCAGCGCCACGCGGTTTTCCGTCAGCTCGCAGCTGAGAATCAGCTCGCGGAAAACCTTATCGGAGCGGGATAGAGATTTTATTATTCTGCGGAGAATTGGCTGTTTTTTCGCCCGCTCCGCCGCTTCTTTCTTTATTTCGCTGCGCCACACAACGGCATCTGAAACCTCAGAACCATTCGCATCATCACTGTCATCATTTCGTGGATCATCACTTATATTGTCATCAATATCTCTCATCTATTTCCCTAGTGTTTGCTGGGGAATAAGTCCGTCCGTCGTCATTTCACGCGGAATTAATTCGTCTGCTGTGCGCAATGTGAATCGCGCTCGATGGAAAACAACAAATGGAAAGACTCACTCCGCCACTTAAATTTTGGAGCATAATTTTGTGCGTTGGGACCTGTTCTGATGCTGCGACTGGGCCGCATTCATGCGGCCGCGCAAATTTATGTTCAGCTGTGCAGCGGCGGCATTCATCCGCCAAAAATTTCCACTGCGCATCGGCATGGCCAAGCGCTCCAATGGGGGAAAAATCAACTGAACTCGAACTCCGTAGCATCACAAAAATGCCAATCACACACGCCGCACGTCACCATCAATGGCAAACATCCGGCACTGACCGCTATGCAAAAAACAAAAATCATCTTTGCAAGATTTTTGTTACGCCACCATTTACGCATCCTTTACGCACGGGCAGCCAAAACACTTCAGAAGCATGCGCAAGAACCGCATACCGCCGCGACTACTCGCCGAAAAAAGTCTGCTCAAGCATCAGGCACAGCGTGTGATAAATTGGCAGATGCAACTCCTGAATTTTATGGGTGACAGTCTCGGGAGCCTTTATGCAAATGTCGCAGCGCGGAGCAAGATCGCCGCCATTCACGCCTGTCAGGCCTATGACACTGATTCCCTTCGCCTTCGCAACGGAGGCCGCAATATTGATGTTTTTCGCATTCCCTGACGTTGAAATGCACAGCAGAGAATCGCCAACATTTCCCAGTCCATATACCAGCTGAGCGAAGCAGTAGTATGGATCGTTGTCGTTGGCATAGGCGGTATTTATGGAGATAAAATCCGGCAGTGAGATCGTCGGCAATGCTCCCTGCAGGCCATCGGCAACATCACCGAGCACCTTCCTGACATTTTCATCCACACGCCGCTTCGCGCGGAAACTTTTCATCAATTCACCCATTATGTGGCCGGCATCGGACGCGCTGCCGCCGTTTCCGCAGGTGAGAAGCTTGCCGCCATTTCTAAAGGAAGCGGCAATGGCGCCATGGGCACGTTCCATATCTTTTTCGCAGGAAGATAGCTGCGGATATCTGCTAATGCAATCGCGCAAATAATCACTCATGGGGCGCATGGGTATACTATCCATGGAATTTTGCAACTGTTTTTTTCATGGAAAATTTTTGGAATTTTCCATGCGCCGGAGGATGTGTTTTTTTGACAACCGCGACAAAAAGCTTGTCAAAAAACACGGTCAAAATATTGCTTTGGAGTGTGGTCCCGTTCGTCTAGCGGTTAGGACTCAGGATTTTCATTCCTGCAACAGGGGTTCGATTCCCCTACGGGACGCCACAGCTGCTGACTATTTTCTTGTATTTTTGCGAAGATTTTCCAGTCATTGGAATAGTGTATGTGTGGCATGCGTATTGCGTGGAGTAGGTGGTGATGTTTAATCCAGTTGTTGTTGCCGTTGCGCTCGTGCTGACGATGTGTGTATTGCGCGTAAATGTTGTAATAGCACTGACCGTTGGAGCACTCGCCTGTGGGATGATTGGAGGGTCGTCGCCCGCCAAGGCCATCGCAATATTCTGCGATGGCCTTGGCGGCGGCGCGAAAATCGCGCTGAGCTACGCCATTTTGGGAGCATTTGCGTCCGCATTGGCCCACTCTGGGTTTCCGGATTTTTTGATGCGAAAGGTCACAAAGCTACTGCGGTCATGTTCCGGAGAAAATACCGGTGGAATGCGACGTGCCAGGTCAACAAAAATAGTTCTATTCACCGCCATAGGACTGATGTCCATTGCCTGCAAAAATGTCATTCCCGTGCACATCGCATTTATTCCGATTCTAATACCTCCGCTGCTGGGAATCTTCAACGGGCTTCGCATCGATCGCCGCTCCGTTGCCTGCATAATAACATTCGGCGTGATAGTTGCCTACATGGTTGTGCCCATTGGATTCGGCGAAATTTTCCTGGTGAATATACTGCTGCACTACCTGCGTGTCAACGGTCTCGAAATCTCGCTGTGCGATGCAATCCACGCGCTGCTTTTGCCGGTCATTGGAATGGCGATCGGGCTGGCGGTGGCACTGGTGAAGTACGGCAAGCCTAGGGATTATGGTGTTGGGGATGCACCATGCGCCGGCGATGAAAAAGTTCAGCCGCGAAGAAAACATCTCCTCGTTTCCTGCGCGAGCATAGGAGCGGCATTGGCTGTGCAACTGGTGGCGAAGGACATCATTCTCGGAGCATTGGCCGGAATACTTGTGCTATCGTTCGGTGGTGCCATTGGCAGGCATGATTCTGACAATGTGGTCGTCAACGGATTTAGGATGATGACTCTGATATCATTTACGATGCTTGCGGCCGCTGGATTTGGGCATGCCATGCGCGAATCCGGTGGCATCGGCGAAATCGTTAATTGGCTGTCCAGCTGTCCGCTGAATGGGAAAGCAGTTGCCGCATTCGGAATGCTTCTGGTGGGATTTTTGGTGTCCGTGGGCATCGGGTCCTCATTTTCAACGGTCCCAATCGTTGCCAGCGTATACGTCCCACTGGGCCTGAAATTGGGATTTTCCCCGGCCGCGATCGCCGTGATAGTTGCCATTTCCGGCGTAACGGGAGATGCCGGATCACCGGCATCGGATTCCACGCTCGGCCCCACCATGGGATTAAACGCCGATGGACGCCACTCACTGATCAGCGACACCGTCATGCCGACGTTTTCATTTCTGACAGTCCCAGCATTTATTTTCGGATGGATTGCGTCCATTATCCTGTGAGACTGGTACCACGCCATTGCCAACCAATGGCTGCGTTTATTGTTTTCCTCCAATAAATGTATTCACGAGTGCCTTGCCAAATACCCCAACTCCAAAACCTATGCCGAAAGATACCAGGCCCAAACCACAACCACCGCCGGCCGAATTGGCATGTTTCTGCGCTGATTCGTTCACCTCTCTGAGTTCTTCATTCTTAGTTTCAAGTTTTGCATTGTCCTCTTTTACCTTTTGATTGCTAGTTTCCAGCTTCTTTATCGTTTCTTTCTGATCTT
>JAITRI010000060.1 GCA_031288455.1 Puniceicoccales bacterium | reverse complement strand
GAGAGTTTTGCACATTGCCTCTTGCACAGTGAGTGGTGCCAGGAAAAAATTGACTTCCGTGACATCCTTGGAAAAAGTTATGAATTGGTCCATGTACTCCAATACACCTCTCTCCTGCGAGATCATGTTTGCGAATAAATTTTTCCATTTGGAATTTTTACTGCTTAGGTCGTCTACGCTACTGTAGGTTTGTCTGGTATCATTGACGGCCTCCTTAACTGCATTTTTCGCCTTGTCGATATTGCGTTGATCAGCGCCACAATATCTGCGTATGGCTTCTTCCACGACGAACAGTATGTCCTCTTCGAAATTTTTGATGAATGGAATTTTTACGTCCATCGGCGTTAATTCAATCTGCAGCGACAGGCCGCTGCCACTGGAATTTATATCGACCACATCGGAAAGATGTATGCCAAATCTATTCAATATTTTATCAAATGTGTAATCTTCGATGATTCTTTGGCGATAGCCCTTAGTTCCGCAGTCCTGCAGCGTGGTCCTAAACATATTTTTTCCTTTTAAGACTTTGTCGACCAGCCAGTGGACGAAATTGTGCATTGATTTTACTTCGCTTTTCCACGTGCCCCGCAGATTGCCATTGCTGTCAAAGTGCGCTGATGTTCTCTTGATGTCTCCGTAGAAGCGAATCCTGCGTATATTCATGTTAAACCTGAGCGCAGCAACTGCCCAAAGTGCCGATATCGCACACAGCACGAATAGCGTCATACTGCCGCGACGTTTATTGGAAAACCATTTCATGGATTTGTGCATGGGCTGTATTTTATAAATTTTTAAACGAAATGGAACCATAGAGTTGCAAATTCTTGCGCAATTTTCACATGTGCCGCTGCGGTTATTTTAGAAAGAGCGAGCCATCCATTTCCCATTGATTTTTTGTGAGGTGCCACTATCATAATCCGCAGATGAGGCAGCTGTTATTTTTCAACCGCTACACGGGAGCGGCGGAAGAGGAGGAAATTTGGGGACGCACATGGCTGCGGTTCTCCTATGGAACTGCGGTGGGAAGGATGGCCGTGGCGCCGCTGATTAGGCGGAAAATATTTTCCTTTCTGCTGGGGAAATTTGCCTCCAGCGGGAACAGCAGGGGAATGATAGCGCCATTTGTGGAAAAATATGGACTGAAAAAGGATTCATTTGAGAAAAAGCTCGACGAATTCACCTCCTTCAATGATTTTTTTACCAGAAAACTGAACCCATTTGCGCGTCCCATTGCCCCAAATGCGGACTCCGTGAGTTCTCCGGTCGATGGGAGGCATCTGGCCTACGATGACATGCGGGACCTCGCGCCGTTCTTCGTCAAGGGGGAATGCATATCGCCGATGGATTTGGCACTAAGCGGTGAAATCGCGAAGAAATTCGAAAATGGCAGTCTGCTGATTTCCAGGCTCTGTCCGACGGATTACCACAGGTTTCATTTTCCCGTTGCCTGTGTTCCGGAGAAAACATTTTTGATAAATGGGGAATATGCATCCATTCATCCCATTGCCATGGGCGGGCGCATCGGAACATTTCTCAGAAACAAAAGGATGACGACGCTCCTCCATGCGGAGTCCTGCGGAGATATTCTAATGGTTGAAATAGGTGCAACTGGAGTCGGGACGATCAAACAGACATTTTCTCCGGAGAAACCTTCGCTGAAATGCGAGGAAAAGGGATACTTCGAATTCGGTGGGTCGACGGTAATTCTAATGTTCGAGAAAGGGCGAGTAAAATTTTCGGATGACATCGTGGAAAATACGGGACGTGGCATGGAAACTTACATTCTAATGGGCGATGAAGTTGCAACAATTTTGCCAAAATGACCGTTGACATTCATCTGCAGGACGACGGACCAATCGCGCAGTTCGTTGACAAAATTTTGCGCGATGCCGTTGCGCTGCACGCATCCGACATACACTTTGAAATCTTCGACGACAAGTTTGTCATCCGCTACAGGATCGACGGTGACCTGGTAACGTTCGACGATTACCGCTGGGAGATAGCGAAGCCCGTCGTTTCACGACTAAAGGTGCTGGCAAATTTAAACATTGCCGAGTCGAGATTGCCGCAGGATGGCAGCATCGCCAGCACAATAAATCAGACAACCGTCGAATTTCGCATATCCTGTTTGCCGACGCAGTTTGGCGAGAGTGTTGTGCTGCGCATACTAAACAATGACTCCGACATTTTCACGCTGGATTCTCTGATGCGTGATCATGGGGAACTGAAAAATTTTCTGAAAACAATTGCCATGCGCAGCGGACTGACTTTGTTCGTTGGTCCGACGGGATGTGGGAAATCCACCACGCTGTACAGCGTCCTGCGGGAGATAAAAAATGACGAAATAAAAATTTTAACCTGCGAGGATCCCGTGGAACAGCGCATCGATGAACTGTCACAGAGCAACGCCAATCCCGACGTTGGATTTTCGTTTGCCTGTGCGCTGCGCGCATTTTTGCGCCACGATCCGGATGTGATATTTGTTGGAGAAATCCGCGACAGGGAGACGGCAGATTTGGCAATTCGCGCAGCAATTACCGGACACTGTGTGCTTTCGACGCTGCATGCCAATGACGCGATTGGTGCGATTCCGCGGCTGATGGATCTCGGGGTCGACAGGGCCATGGTGGCGGAGGCGCTGCTGTGCGTCATACACCAGCGGTTGGAAAAATATGACAGTTCCAGAAAATTAAGTGGAAATTCCAGCAAAAAACACAAATCCGACGGCCCATTCGGACGATTTGCAAAGTTTGACGCGATATTCATCGACGATGCCACGAAAGCGGCGATCAAGGCAAACCTGTGGCCGCTACCAGTTTCCAAATTTTCTCGAAAATGAAGGCGCTTCATTCGAATTTTTTTATCTTTGCTGTGATCTTTGCCGCCGTGCTTTTTTGCATGCGTAAGCTGCGCGCATCGGCGCATCGCACCGACGGAAATGTTGCCGCCAATGGACTAAAAATCAGTGGCGGATGTTTTTTTGTGTGGTTTGTTTCCTTCGCATTGGTTTGCATATGTTTTTCGCAGTTTGCTGGCGCCGTGTTCAGGCATTACTGCACACCACATGGAATTAGCGAGGAACGCGTCGATGCTATCGCTAATTTCCTAATGCATCTGCTGCTGCTGTCGCTGGCGTTGGCCATGGCGCGCAGTCTGAATATTTTCCGCGAAGAAAGACGAAAAAGTTGGCGCCCAATCTCCACCGTGTTGAAATCCGGCACCTACAATTTTTTGCTGCTTCTGCCGCTCATCATGGTTTCCTCACTGCTTTGGGAATTGTTCATAATTTTTATCACTGCGGTTGGAATTGCCGTTGATTGCTCCACTCAGGCGGCCGTTAGCTCACTGCTGTCAATGAACAGCGCAGTCGATGTGGTAATTTTTTCATTGACCGCCGCTGCCATCGCCCCAATTTCGGAGGAAATAATCTTCCGCGCATTTTTGTACAGATTTCTGAAGGGACGGGCAAATGGGACGGCGGCGTGCATTTGTGCGGCGATTATCTTCGCATACATGCACTGCAACGCACTGTCGTTCTTCCCACTATTCACAATGGGCGCATATTTGACCCGTGTCTATGAGCGCAACGGAGATATCCGCGAACTGATACTGCTTCACTCGTTCGTCAATTTGACGAGCATCATACAATTGCGCTCGTTGGCGATGCTGCCGTGACACTGGAATACACAGTTGCACGGGAGGTCTGCGGGACAGTTGAAGAAACCATCAGCTGCGGAGAAAAATTCTCGCGCATCGTCCAAACAAATTCTTCGGTGGCACTGATTGGAGATATTGGCAGCGGGAAAACAACATTTGTGAAAGGTCTCGCGCGCGGATTCGCCACTGCGGAGTGTGCCAGCAGTCCATCGTTCAATATTCTGAACCTGTACCGCGGAAATGTGACACTGCTGCACGTTGATGCCTACAGACTCGACGGTAGCCGAAAAAGCGCGCTTGATCTGATGCTGGATGATTTCCTGGAACCACCCTATTGCCTCGTGGTTGAATGGCCAGAGTTGCTGCATGGATTTCTCGAAGCGTGCGACTATAAAATTTCATTCGCCAGCCCAAGCCACAGCATCCGCGAGATCACAATCAAAAAATGTAATCTCAGCCATTCTTCAGCCAAAGATGCACAGTCCCAATAAATTTAGAGAATCCCAATAAATTTAGAAAAAAAAGATGGAAGCTTTGTTAATGCCTCCGGCGGGCAGGGGCATAGCCCCTGCACCCGCCGCATCCGCTTCGCGGATGCGGACCGCTCCCGCGCGTGAAATCAGTTCCGCTCCGCACTTTCCGGTGTGCCTGCGATTTCCCACACCCCACCCCCTCCTCGCCTCCGGCGAGGAGGGGGTGGGGAAGAGCACCATAACTGCGCGCATCTTTCGGCAATCATCTGAAAATGAAAACTAAAGATAAAATCGTCGGAGGCCCAAAAACAAAGCCCCCGGAGACCCAAAAAACATGAGCACCTAGAACTTCACTCTACCTAGAACTTCACTCTAAAAACACAGACACCGCGAATTTTTACCTAAAAATACGGCGCCGGGTCCCCATCTCCAAAAGCAACGGCGCCGGGCACTTTGGAGGCGCACCGCGAGCTGCCGCTCCCAGTGGAATTCTTTCTTTTACGCCTCCGGCGGGCAGGGGCACAGCCCCTGCACCCGCCGCATCCGCTTCGCGGATGCGGACCGCTCCCGCGCGAACTGAGACTTCACACGGTGGCCGCCTTATTTAAATTTCCGCTGCGACGTTTTATTTACGCCTCCGGCGGGCAGGGGCACAGCCCCTGCATCCGCCGCATCCGCGCAGCGGATGCGGACCGCTCCCGCGTGAGATGACGGAAATCTCCGGGCACGCGTGATGGCGGAAGCCAGACTACATTTGCAGCAGCGCTTCAATCTTTAACTCCACGGCTTTTCCATAGCCCGGCATTAATTTGGCGTTCAGGTCCCGCACAGTTTTGGCGGACCCGCGTGTCACGACGTCGAATCTTGGGTCGATGCATTTGCCGCTGAGAGAATGTTTGGAAGACAATGCCTTCAGGTGTTGCACGTGCGCACGGATACCGTCGCGTATGGTGAAAAAACATGCCCAATAGCTGTCGTAGTTCATCGTCTCCAGCCCGGAAAAATTATTCTGGACAGCGTAGACATCTCCGCCAAATTTCAGAAAATTTGTTTCGTGGCACATCTGCGCGAACGCAATGTCGTGGTTTACTCCCTCCCGATAGGATTCATTGATGTAGGAGTCTACGATGTACATCAGCTTTTCGCTCCCAATCCTGGTGTTATATTTCCTGATGTAATCAAACATCATCCTATTCGTGGCGCGTCCACTGCCAATGATATCCAATGCCCGCGGGCGGAAAATTTCATTCTTCAGCGAGACTAAAATCGCCTTCCCGCGCTTGGAACAGCCGCTCGACAGCAAAGCAACGGACACAAGGCACAACGCAACGAAAACACAAATTGCACTACGCTTCAATCGTCTGCCGTTAATAGCATGCTTCTATTCGTTGTCAAACCAAACCGACAGGTCCTGCAGAACTGTCCCGGTCCCGTTGGCAACGGCGCTCAGCGGATCTCCGGCAACTATCACCGGAAGCCCCGTTTCGTACGACATCAGCACGCTTAAGTTTTTCAGCATCGCGCCTCCGCCCGCGAGCACAATCCCGCGATCGACCAAGTCGGATGACAATTCCGGCGGACACTGCTCCAGTGCACTTTTTACCACATTCACAATGGATGCAACGGCATCCTTAAGCGCATCCCTTATTTCGTTGGATGTTATGGTTATCGTCCTCGGCAGTCCAACGACGGCATCGCGACCCTTCACGGACATCGAAAGTTCCGCCTCAAGTGGAGCCGCTGACCCAATCTTTATCTTCAAGTCCTCCGCCGTGCGCTCGCCAATGATGAGGTTATACTCGCGCTTCACGTAATTTATCACGCAGTGATCCATCTCATCGCCGCCAATTCGCACGCTGCGCGAAAAGACAACTCCATTCAGCGATAAAATCGCAACCTCAGTCGTCCCGCCGCCAATGTCAACGATCATATTGGCAGCCGGCTCATCGACCGGCAGCCCAACTCCTATGGCCGCCGCCATTGGCTCCTGGATCAGGAGCACATCGCGCGCTCCGGCATGCACCGCAGCCTCCTTAACGGCTCGCTTTTCCACTTCCGTTATTCCGGATGGCACGGCGATCAGAACGCGCGGAGGAACCAGTCGCATCGATCTGGAAACTTTTCCTATGAAATATCTAAGCATCGCCTCCGTAACTTCAAAATCTGCAATCACCCCATCTTTCATTGGCCGCAGCGCAACTATGCTCCCCGGCGTCCTTCCGAGCATTTTCTTTGCTTCGGAGCCGACGGCACGCACGCGCCTCGATGTGGTGTACACTGCAACAACACTCGGTTCTCGCAAAACGATCCCCTTGTCGCGGACGAAAACCAGAGTATTCGCGGTTCCAAGATCGATTCCGATGTCATGCGTCAGGAACCCAAAAAGATTGGCGAAGAAATTTGTTATAACATTTTTAAAATTAAACGCCATCTATGCAGCTTCCGACACACGCTAGCAAAAGGATAATGCCTTGCAAGAAAAATTGTATGCGGAGGATTACATTGCTTGGAAAATATCGTCCAAAGTGAAACATTCACCACCGCGGCGCATTTTTAGAGACATTTAGCTCAGGCTATGAGTCACGACTAGCTGCGTTCCGTGAAATTCACACGCCCGCCAGTAAAAAATGACGCCGCAATCGTCCCGATCAATGTGGCGCCGATCACGGCGATGGACGCACCCGTTGAAATGTGATAAATTTCCGCAAAAGACATCTTCAGTCCTATGAACATGAGCACCGTTGCCACGCCGTATTTCAGCAGGTGGAATCGGCTAATCAATCGAGTCAGCAGCGTGTACAGCGCACGCAATCCTATTATGGCGAAAATATTCGATGAGCACACCAGCAGCGGCTCCCGTGTGATCGCTAAAATTGCTGGCACTGAATCTGCGGAAAAGACAATATCGGCCATCTCAACGGCAACCACACAGGCGAACAGCCGCGTCGCATACCATCGACCGCCGTGTTTTACGAAAAATTGCAACTCTGACCTGCCGCGCTTTATTTTTAGCAATTTCGCCAATTTCACCAGAAGAGGCCGCGATTGTTCTGCCCCAGAGCCGACCCTGAACATTCCAAACGCAGAGGCGATAAGCAGCGCGCCAAAAACATAGGTCAGCCACTTGAATTTATTCAGCAGCGCCACACCGGCGAATATGAAAAATACGCGCATCAGAATCGCTCCAATTATGCCATAGGTCAAGGCCTTTCTCTGCGCCACACCGGTGATTTTAAAATAGGCGAACACCGCCATGAACACGAATAGGTTATCCACCGCCAGCGATAGCTCCAGCGCGTATCCGCCGATGAACTTCATCCACGGATCTCGCCCGAGTTTGCCGCATATCAGCAGCCCAAACAGCATCGCCGCCGACACCCACACCGCCACAACGCGCACGGAACGGCGGTAATCCGGCAGAGAATATTCTTTGCCAAGTGCCCGTATGTCGATGGCAACGCCGCAGATGACAACCGCCAAAAATACTGTCCAAAGCCACCACATTGACTGCGCCGAGTCTATAAAGTTTTCGCCAATTGGCAAGAGTACACAATCGGAGTCGCTCGCAAATGCAGCGTCTTCTCCAACTACAGTCCCAGTAGGCTGGCGATTGTTTTCGAATACCTGTTGCCTAATGCATCGGTGAACGTGACGCAGTCGTCATCCGCCTCGGCAACAAATACGCCGGAATTTTCTCCCAGCATGCCGTGATCTCCAACTATTTTATTGTCGATTTTCATCCTGCAGGACCCGCCATCGCACATGATTTGTGACACCACGTGGTGGGAGAAAAATTCGTCAACGGCGCGCTGCAAATCGTCGGCGGTTTTTATGGTGGCGGCGCCCAAAGCCGCCGCGTGTTTACCGTTTGAGCTGCGAACTTTGCGCCTGGGTGAGGGATTTTCATCAGTGTATCCGCGCATGGCATGGCGCTTCTGGCGCAGCAAATTTTTCGACTGCCTGGCGGCATATTTCGCTTTGCCGTATTCCATGCGCAGAACTTGCCTGTCGTAGGTGTACAGTCCGAGAAATGTGATGACAGTGAACGCAATCGGCAATACAATCGCAGGACGCTGGACGAGATTTAAAATCTGTGTCCATCCGGATTCAAATTGTCTCGCCAGCAACAGACGAAATCTGGAACATGCCGACGCCACGCATAGGCACAATTTCCTCACACCGGCGGCACACAGCGAAAACGCGGACCGCAACTGCACAAGTGAGAACACCGCCACTTTGGCCGCAATTCTCCACAAAATACGAAGAAAATTCCAGGCGAAACCTGCGCATCTCATGCTCCCATTGCGGGAAAATTTCAACGATTTATGGCCAATGTTTTTCGCCGCCGATGCGCATCCAACGGCATAGTTTCTGCAGATCGCCAGAAAAGCGATGAGCCTGAGTTTTGCCGGCATGAGAAGCGCGACCCTGGCGTAATTTGATATCGCTGCAGCATGCGGACCGATACTCTTGGCGGCCGTAGCGGATTTTGAACACACACTTTTCGCGACCGACGCTGTGCCAAACAATGTGTCCATTAATTTCGTCGCCACGAATATCGTCTTTTCCCCAATGAACTTCGCAATTTTTCCAGCGAATCTGAGCGGCAGCAGCGGAAGACCTTTGCAGAGCTTTGCGAAGTTTTTCGGATGAAACGACGGTACCACACGGGATGCGGCAATGCGCTTCAGCGGGGACAATTTCACGGCGGAATCGGAGCTGGGCGCTTTCTTTTCAGTGGCGGCGCCATGAACGCGCAGTCTTCTCAGGCGCTGCAGCGCCATCGCAATTGACTCCCGCGGCGCCATGGAAAATTTCAATAGCAGCCGATATCCCGCCGATGGCACGCGCGCAACGCAGTGTAGCAGCGCCAATAATTGTACTCCAACGCGCACCGTCCATGTCCGTAAAAATGCCCAACAGCGGCGCAAAAGCGCACAGAAGAAGGGATATGCCTTCCGCAGCAGCGGAGCAATTTTGACACAGCATTTGGCTCCAAAGCAGGATGCCAACTTCGCCGCTGCTTTTGTGAATTTCCACAGTGACTGGACAGCCGGAATGACCGCCTTCGCGTGCTTCAGCAGCGACCACGCACCGGAGACCAGGCGCAAACTTACGCCCTTTGCGGCGCAAACGATGGCGAATGGCACAGCGGAAATTTTCTTCAGCGGCGACCACACGCCGCCGCAGACAAATGCAACACTTTTCTTTAGCCCGGCGAAAGCGAACTTTAGGGCGGACCACGCCCCGCGGCAACATTTTCCAAAAAATTTGCACGCACACACGCTCGCCGTCTCTGTGAATTTCCACAGCGTCCGGCCGGCCGGAATGACCGCCTTCGCGTGCTTCAGCAGCGACCACGCACCGGAGACCAGGCGCAAACTTACGCCCTTTGCGGCGCAAACGATGG
>JAITRI010000058.1 GCA_031288455.1 Puniceicoccales bacterium | reverse complement strand
GCTGCGCCCCTGCCCGCCGGAGGCACTAAACCGGCGCAGCGGGAATTTTAATCTAAACGGAACTGCCGCGTGTGGAATTCATGCGCGCGAAGCGGTCCGCATCCGCGAAGCGGATGCGGGTCGCTTCGCGCGCGAGGACGAAAATCTCCGGGTGCGTGAGGCGGAAATCTCCGGGAAACGAAAACTAAAAATAAAATCGTCGGAGATCCAAAAACAAAGGCCACGGGGAACTAAAAAACACAGGCGCCTCTGCCTTTCCTCTAAAAATACGGCGCCGGCACTTCCGAGGCGCACCGCGCGCTACAGCTTTCCGTGGAGCCGCTTTGTTTGCGCCTCCGGCGGGCAGGGGCGCAGCCCCTGCACCCACCGCATCCGCTGCGCGGTTCGCGCGCAAGATAGCGGAAATTTCATGGCATGCGCGGGGCGGAAATCTCCGGAAAGTGAAAACTAAAAATAAAATCGTCGGAAATCTGAAGACAAAAGCACCGGAGATCTAAAAAACACCGGCGCCGTGGACTTTTCTCTAAAAATACGGCGCCGGCACTTCCGAGGCGCACCGCGCGCTACAGCTTTCCGTGGAGCCGCTTTGTTTGCGCCTCCGGCGGGCATGGGCCTGTGCCCACCGCATCCGCGAAGCGGATGCGGATCGCTTCGCGCGCGTGAGGCGGAAAACTGCGGGCGTGCTAACACAATTTAAGGAGTTCGACGATGAGGTCGAGCGCAGCTTTGGGAGAACAAACGGAGAGGCAAAGCTCGGTGCCACAATCAAGTAAACTAAGCATAGATCCAGAGCGCACTCGAGACCCGTAGCGGCCTCACACTTTCACGCCGTAGATGATCGACGATTGATTTTCATTGTCCACAAGCGTCATCTCAAATTCATTTCGGAATGCACTGCGATGCACAAATATGACGTGATTCTTGAGAGAATGCGGATGAATGTAGCAGATGTCGGCGCAGCGCATGGAAAGGTCAGCGGCAAGCCGTTGATTCGCTTCGCTTGACCTTACGCCATCCACAACGGCTGGAATAATTAGCGGGAAGAAAAGCAGCGCACCAACTCCATAGGCTGAGGCTCTTCCGCATGTCGATGTGCCGACCAACTTGGAAATGTCACTAAAACTTGTCGTCTGCACTCCAATGCTGCTATTGTCTAGCACGAGCGCGCTGTCGGAATTATTCGCAATGGTAAACTGCACAATCACATAACCCTTTGCGCAAATGTCGCGATCGAAATAGAATTTTGTTCGCGCAGATGAAAGTATTGAAGCATACACCTTCACATCGTCGCTGCACAACCTTCCTGTTGACTTCAGCGGCACACACATCGTCGCCAGCGCGTCATTGCTCAGCGGTTTAAGATCCTTAGGGTTGTAGGAGGCGCATCCCGGCGCAAATGTCATAGCAATCAACAGCAAGAGCACCACTGTCAATTTTCCGCAGCGTGGCATATTATTTCCATGCATAATTGCAGGAGACTGTTAAATTGGCGCGCTGCCGAGTCAATGTTTTTCTTTCGCCAATTCGTATTTTACATAAAATTTACGTATTCGCGTATGACGATAAACTTTGTGAGACAAATTTTTAAACTTTTTTATTGACCCGCAAAATTTTGCCAAATAAAGAGTCATCCGAAATGGACATGAATATCAATTTTAATTTTCAGCCGATAAAGAGATGCAATGCCGCGGATTGGTCTAACTATAGCGAGGAGGATATGGATTTTATTGGGGATCCGAAGACTAACGAACGGACGGAGCAACTCGCAGTGCAATTTGTCCCGTACGGCGCAGCTGCGCAGCAGATTTTGCGTGCAAATGATGGGCAATCGATGCAACACGATCAAATGCTGGCCAATCAAAACGCCGCCGTTAGCCAATGGCCGCAGATGCAATGCGCGCAGCAGCAGATTTCACAGCGGCAGGCGAACACAAATATTTTTGGAAATAGGGCACGCGGCATATTCGCAGACAATTCATCGATGCCAAACTCCCTCACACATCCGTCGCAAATGCATGACGTTGCCACATGGAATCATCAGACTGGCACACTCCAAGCTTCGCCATTCGAAACAATCCAGGAGAATCAATTTCAGCAGTTTCAGAGGATGAGCATATCGAATGTCCCGGGAGTGTTCCAGGGCGGTTCAAATCAACAGTAAAGCGTCGCCATCTTTGCGTTTCCATTTTTTCATGAGTGTGAGTCGAATCACGGGAGCGGCCTTGATTTAGCCCCATAATTTCGCGCCGTGCGACTGATTGTGCTGGCGCATGTGCCGCCCCAGGTGTTTGTGAATTTTTTACACAAATTGCGGTTGTGGCATCTGAAATCGGCTAGCACGCTAGCGCGTGACGATTGGGATTTTTCGGCCAAAAATATAACATTTCCTTCCATGCCGCCCGCCTCCTCCTCGCCTTCGGCGAGGAGGAGGCGGGCTTTGTCTATACCGGCCTTTGTGACGTATGCACACGGCAAGGGCGCAGCGAATGTCTGCGCAATACCCGCGTGTGGACGTTACGGCTTTGGTCCAGTCGACAGAGCGGCGGAATAAACGCACACAATTGCCGTTTTTTGACCCTCTTTTTATACATTTTTTACGTAACACCGCCGCAAACAGTGCCGTCGGGCGGCTTCACCTGTGCGGATGTACCGTTACCACCGCCGCCCATCCTCGCCTTCGGCGAGGAGGGGGCGGCCTTTGCGCTGTCCCGGCCTTTGTGGTGTGTGTGCGCAGCGGGCGTATGTGGTCTATGGCGTGAGTTTTTGACGTCAACCACGCGTTGTGTCCGCTGAATTTCACGCTTTTGATGATGTCGCAGTCTTTCCGGGGCGTAGCGAATGTCTGCGCAATGCCCGCGTGTGGACGCTATGGCTTTGGCGCCGCCGCTAGCGGCGGCGGAATAGATTCGCACAATTCCGCACAATGGTCGCTTTTCGCCCCTCTTTTTACATATTTTTTACGTAATGCCGCCGCAAATTGCGCAGTCGGACGGCTTCATCTGTGCGGATGCGATGTGTCCGCCGAATTCCATGGCAACTTTGCCTATTTATTGGAGGAGAACGCTTTTTAGATACTCCACTCCGGACGCGTGATCGAAGAATTTGCAATCCAATTGTGCGTCGAAGCATTTGTCCAATATTTCCGAAAATTTTTCCGATGGCCGCATTCCCAGCGCGATGAGATCGCGCCCATGGACAATGGGAGCAGGCCTGCTGGCTAATACTCCGAATCTTTTTGCGGTTTCGCGCAGCCACATGTCAACTTTTTCGTCATATTTTTCCACAACTTTCGTGCGGCCGACGAAATCAATGTGGCACAGTCGCAGCAGCCTGTCAATGCGGCCGACGCCGTTTGCCAATCGCAGCACGCTGGCATCTGTCTTGCCGCTCTCGTAGAGCACAAATGGAGTCATGTGCCATCGCACAAGCGGCAAAACTGCATCGATCAAGTATTTGGGAGCATTTATGGCCCGCAGAAATGATTCCGTCGGCTGCAATCCAACTCCATCGTGCCCGTAGTGATGGATGCCGCGCTCGTCCTGCGTCGTCACCGACGGTTTCCCGAAATCGTGGCAGAGGGCAGCGAATCCGATGATTTCATCCTCCAATTGATCTCCAATTTTCGTTCCGGCAAACGCGTCCAGCGCCAAGCACGTGTGCTCAAAAACGGAACCTTCCGGATGCCTGTCACTGTCCTGCATGCACGCATCCAGTGCATCAATTTCCGGGAAAAATTTTATCCAGCCGGAGTTTTTTAAAAACCGCAATCCGAATGATGGGGCGGTGGACTGCAGAAGTAATTTTTCCCATTCGGAAAAAATCCGTTCCCTGGAAATGTCGACCATGGACAGTGTGCGGCACAGCGCCACCGTTTCCGGAGCCGCACTGAGATTAAACCGTCCAGCGAACTGCATGCCGCGCAACACGCGCAGCGGGTCCTCGGAAAATTTTTCACTCACATGCCGCAAAATTTTGGAATTCAGATCATCCACACCGCCGAACTCGTCCACAAGTTCCTCACACAATGGGTCGAAATATATGGAATTTATTGTAAAATCTCGCCTGCTGGCGGCGGTCTTCAGGGCGCAATCCTCAAGCGGAATGACGCTGAAATCCGTATGCTTTGCCCCTGACTTTATCTCCATGCGCGGCACCGAAATGTCTATGGGAAATCCGCGTATTTTTAATACGCAGAATGATTTTCCAGTTTTTTCGATTGTGAATGTGCGCGATAGAAATTCTTCGATGGCGGCGATGGACATCCCGAAAACTTCCACGTCGAAATCAAAAACCGGCAGTCCAAGCAGCGCATCCCGCACGCATCCGCCAACAAAATACGGCCGCGCACCGGCGGCAGCAAGCCCCCTGCAAATGTCAAAGACAACGGCAAACGCATTGCGCTGCGCCAATTCTCCAAATGCTCCGGTCGTCAACCCACGCGGCGTCACCATCCGATGGGATACGATTTGAGGCACATCTTGCAAGATAAATAAACGGTCAGCTCGTAAAGTTTATGTGCTCCGGTTCCTTCCTCTTCAGCCTTATGAAAAGTGTCAAAATCATTCCAATTAGCATCAGCAGCGGCATCGTCATGAGCGCATTGCGAAATGATTCCGCTGCTATCCCATGCGCCGCCTCTCCGCGGTCAAGCAACCATCCCACTATGAACTGAAATGCACCTCCCACGAGCATGACGATCATGTTAACGACGGCGATGGCGCTGCCCTTCGCGTTTGACATATTCACGTCAAGACTCGCAACGAAGCAAATGACTTCGGGACAGGAGCATACTCCGGCCGCAAATAGCAGTGTGCCGATGGTGAACGTGGACTTTATGGGGCACAGCAGTATCACAAGGAACAGAATCATGCTGAAAAAACATCCCAGAAAAAGCAGCGACTTTTTCCTCTTTAGCACGTCCGATAGCAGCCCAATCAGCGGAGAGCCAACGAGCCATCCGATGTAAAGCATGCTGACAACTTTTGCCGCGTGCGTTTTCGTGATGCCCAATGAAATTTGCGCATATTGCACGCCCCACAGATCTCCAAATGCCACAACCGGCATGTATAGGCAACTGGCAACTATTCCAATTAGCCACGTCTGCTTATTTTTGCAGACAGACAGCAATCCCGACAGCAGATGTTTGAACGCCAATTTGTCCGAGATGGCGGTTCTTTTGCTCTGTTCCCACCGCGGCGTTTGTGGAATTCCCATCGTTATTATGATGGTAACGACAATTCCAATGATCGCCATTAGAGCCATTGACATTTTCCAGCCGGTTTTATCGATCAGCAGCGCCAGTGGGGCTTCCCCCAGAAGAGCTCCGCATATGCCGAGCGACGTCGCGAACCCCGACAGAAACGATAGCCTGTTGTTTTGGAACCACACGGCAGCCAAATACATCACACCTATGAATGCGCAGCTGGATCCTACCCCCGCTAGAATTCTTCCGATGGTTATGCACACGAGAGAATGGGCCGGAATTATGGAAAAGAGACACCCGGCCGATACCAAAATTGAAGCCGGGATTAGCACCGCTTTTCCCCCGAACCTGTCGAACAGTGCGCCTGCGAACAGTTGCAGCGGGGAATACACGAAATAATAGGAGCTGCATGCGGCTGCCAATGCGGCTGTGGATGCGGAAAATTCGACCGCCAATTCATGTCCCATCACACTCGGAGCAACGCGCACCAAGTATTCATATAGATAGAAGAGTGCGGCCACCGCCCACGCGAGCCACGCCAAACCGCCATTTTTTCTTTCGTGTTTCAGCTTCATTTCGGCACAAATGTGCAAAATTTATGCGCACAAGACAACAGAAAAATTCCCACTGTCACGCAAGCAGAGCGAAAAGCGCACTTTCCGCCGAATCCTTCGAATTTATGCGAAAATTATTTATGCCGAGCTTCGACAGGTCTCCGTCAATCAGGTTCTCATAGGCGGAGTACTTGCTTCTAACTTTTTCCATTGCGACGGAGTCATCGGTGTCGATGTCGAAAATGTCGCCCGTTTCGGCATCTTCGGTGGTAATTTTTCCGATTCCAGCGGGCGGCATGTCATTGTCATCGGTGGCGGTGATTAGGATTACCTCATGCTTTAGCTTCAGCATGCGCAGCTGCGCCAATATTGACTTCCTTCCGATTGACAGCCCGAATGTGTCGCAGCAGAGGACTATCACCGATTGTTTTTTTATGGTCCCGCTGAGAAATCGCAGCGCGCCGAGCACATTCGTCTGCAGCCGTCGATCTCCGCAGGCTAAACGAGCAATCGCGTAGCGGAAGATTTTTGACGCGATCCGCGGCGCTAAAAACTTCTCTATGGCGTCGGAAAATGCCACGAGGCCGACCCTATCGCCATTGATTTCGGCCAATCGCGCCACGGCTGATACAACGTCTGCAACGAGCGAAATCTTTGACCGATTGCGGCTGCTGAATTGCATCGATGCGCTCACATCAACGGCAAAAATTATGTCATTTCCCCTGTCCGCCACGATGCCGTCGACGAACGGAGACCCCATCCTCGCCGTTACCTTCCAGTTTATGAAACGCACGTCGTCTCCGGGAACATATTCTCTGGCGTCGCCTAGGACAACTCCATTGGCGCGGAACGATGCGCGGTACAATTTTGCCAGTGCACTAGCGGATGCCACGGTTCTACTCCAATGACGAAAGTGCCCACTGGGCGACTGGCATGTCGGCACCCGCTGATAAAATCTCCCGCAGTTCAGATGCGGCATCCGAAAACGTGCGCAGCACATTTGCGCCGTTGAGGCATGTCAAAATGTACTTGGCCACTGGCTTCTTCCTGAACTCTGACTGCAGGAATTCGCGCCACACGCAGCGGTTCAGCAGAATATTGGCAATTCCCAAAAATTTCACGCGCACCAGAAACCTCCCGGCAACATAGGTGATGGGATGTGCTCTGTAGACAATTGCTCCAGGGATCCCGGCGAGACAGCACCTCAGCGACATGGTCCCGGAGCTCATGATCGTGGCGCTCGCCTCTATGCTTTCCCCATCGGCAACGAATGTCACCTTATCCAGCAGCTCGGGGAATTTTTTATTTAGAATCTTTCTCAGAATCGCCAGTATTGTCTCATCCGGATAGACGACAATCGCCAGATGCTCACCGTCGCATTTCAAAATCTCACGGAAACTCTTCAGCAGCGTCGGGAAAATCTTTTTCACGGCGGATTTTCTGCTGCCCGGCAGCAATAGAATTGGGCCATCGGGGCTGCGGGAAACGTTGAGGCGGTATCCGTTCGCAACGAATGGATGTCCGACGAAGCTGACATCCAGCTGTGTCCCGCGAAAAACTTCCTTCTCGAATGGGAAAATCGTCGCCACTCTGTCGATGAATTTTTCCATTTGATTCCTCCGTTTGCGCTTCCACGCCCAAACTTGCGGCGATATGTAGTAGAGCACGACCACATCACCTCCGGCGCGCCGCGACAGCTTGCCGTCGAATAGCATCTTTGCTAGCCGCAGATTAAATCCAGGGAAATCAACAAAACACACCGCGCGCGGGCGATTAATTTTTATCCACAGGAACAGACGCTTCAGTAATCTTGCGAATGTCAACAGATTCGTCAGCACCTCGGACAGCCCAACTACGGAGAATTTCGTCATGTCCAGAATCAGGTCTGCGCCGGCTGATTTTAGAGCAGTTCCGCCGAATGCGACGGCATTGAAATTTGGTCGTATTTTTTTTATTTCCCTGAGCATTGCAGCTGCGTGCTGATCCCCCGAATGTTCTCCGGCAACTATTAGCAAATCCGGACGTCTATGGGCGTGTGACTTCAAGTCGAAATTTAATTTTCTCACCTGCTGAGCCCAGTGAAATGAGGCGAAGTGCTTTGTCAACACATAGCCCAACCAAGATGCCTAAATCTTTCCGCTGACATATTGCGGACAATGTCAAGCATTTTATTGAATAATATGCCAATAATTTCACATTTGCGGAGAAAATTCCCACCCTTTGGCGACATCGCATAGGCATCCTCCCTTTGGAATTTGACATTTTTTTGACATTTGCCACCATACTCACCAGATGAGGGGCGATGTCTATTGCGTAATTCTTGGCGGCGGCCGCGGAAACAGATTATATCCGCTGACAAAAACGCGGTGCAAGCCGGCGGTTCCGCTGGCCGGAAAATATCGCCTCGTGGATATTCCCATAAGCAATTGTCTGAATTCTGGGCTTTCTAAAATTTACATTCTAACGCAATTCAATACGCGGTCGCTCCACAGGCACATAGAAACAACCTATCGCTTCGACACATTCGGGAACGGAACCATAGAAATTTTTTCCGCGGAACAGACAAACACTGCCGGAGAACAGTGGTACGCTGGAACGGCAGATGCCGTGCGCAAAAATTTGAAGTATTTCAATCCGCGGCCAAATGACACCATTCTAATACTGTCCGGGGACCAGCTGTATCGGATGAATCTGACGGATTTGATCGATCAGCACAGAAATAGTGGGGCCGATTTAACCATAGCGGCAAAGGCAATTCCGGAGCATAAAATTTCATCGTTCGGCATAATGGAAATTGATGAAAATTTGCGCATTAGAAATTTCATAGAAAAACCGCAGCATGCCGATCTCGCAGCGGCCTGCATTATTCCAAAAAGATTCCGCAGCACACTCAGCGACAGGAGCAGCGCCAATTATTACTTGGCATCGATGGGCATATACGCTTTTTCCGCGAAGGCACTGATGGAAGTCCTTTCCGGCGAAGGTGCGGATTTTGGGAAAGACATATTGCCAAGCATGCTCAACGGATACAACATGTGCGGCTACATTTTCGATGGATTCTGGGAGGACATAGGGACCATCCGGTCATTTTTCGACACAAATCTAATGCTCACGGATGTGGTGCCGGAGTTTGACTTCTTCGACGCCGAAAATCCGATATACACGCGCGCGCGATATTTGCCGGCATGCAAAGTGAACAGTTCACAGGTGGAGCGCACGCTGCTGTCCGACGGATGCATAATAACAAACGCAACCCTCAGCCGATGCGTAATCGGACTAAGATCAGTCATTCGGGACGGCACATATCTCGAAAATGTTCTCATGTTCGGAGCCGACTATTTCGATTGCGTCAGCGCGGAAAATCAACAGACAGCGCCAAAAATCCCACTTGGCATCGGAAAGCACACCATCATTAAAAATACCATCATCGACAAAAACGTGCGCATAGGGAACAATGTCTACCTCACGCCATACGGCAAGCCGGATGGCTACGAAAATAACGGACTCCATGTCAAAGACGGCATCCTCTGCATTGCGCGCAATGTGGAAATTTCAGACAATACGATCATATGAAATGTTTGAAACCAAAAGAATTTCCACTTTTATAAAAAAATTTCTGGATTAAAATGGGAAACATTCTAGCATGCGCCGCTAACAAGGGTTGAAGAGGATACTGCCAGTTTTTTTGTTTGCAATCGCAATGATGTGTAGCATAGAGGCGATCGGTGATGTGGGGCTAGCGGATGAAAAAATTTTACCGGTGGAAAATGTAAAGTCTCCACTGGAAAAGCATAGAGAGATGAAAGAGAGCGAAATAATCGCAATGGATTTGTTCGACGACATCTGGGGTGGACTGTGCAGCAGATTTGGAGAGAAAAATTTGCATTTTCCGAAGCAGGTGGTCTTTCTGAACGGCGCTCCGGGGGCCGGAAAGGGCACCAATACGCTGACCGTCATGCGCGTCCTCGAGATTCCAAGCAGGCCCGTTGAGGTAAGTTCGCTGCTCAAAACTCCCGAGTGTGAGGCGCTTAAGGATAAGGGCATGCTGATCAGCGACGACATTGTCGTGCTGAAGGTGGTCGAGGAGCTGCTGAAGCCGGAAAATGCTAGGGGCGTCATAATAGATGGATTTCCGCGGACGGCCGTGCAGGCGTATTTCCTGAGACAATTAATCAGAGCGCTCCGCTCCAAAGATGGGCAGAATGACGTGATATTTAGAATGGTGAATTTTTCCGTTTCACGCAAAACAAGCGTGGAAAGGCAATTGGCGCGCGGCACAGAGGCCATTGAGCGCAACAAAACGGCAAAGGTGGAAGGTCGTTCGGAAATTGCAGTCAGGGCAACGGACATATCGAGTGAATCCGCAATGCGCAGGTACGAAATATATGAGAAGTCCATCAGAGACTGCATAGTGATTCTGCGCAACGATCTCGATTTTTGCGAGATAAACGCCGAGGGGACATTCGAAGACGTAAAAAATAGGACCTATAATATTCTGCTCAAGCAGAAGAGTCTTGACTCCATCGGCGATTAACTTGGGCGATGCGAGCGCCACACACGTGCGCTGCCAATTAAAATGTTTACCGCTGAATTGCTGCCATGTCCACCGAAAAGCATTGATTTTTTCCCGTAAACGCACAGAAGTTTTTCCGCAGGCTCGAGTGGCGGAATGGTAGACGCTGAGGACTTAAAATCCTTTGCCAGTAGTGGCGTGCGGGTTCGAGTCCCGCCCCGAGCACCACGAATTTTTACCCTTCCGACGGTTTTGTTTTTAGTTTTCCGGAGATTTCCGCCGCGCGCATATTTTTAACCTTTTTGTGACTTCCGTCACTCCCGCGCGCATCTATCGCGTTCTTCCCTCACCCCCTCCTCGCCGAAGGCGAGGAGGGGGTGAGGGAAATTGTAAGCGTGTCGGAATGCGAAGGGACACAGGATTTCACACGCGCAGCGATCCGCATCCGCGAAGCGGATGCGGCGGGAGCAGGGGCTTTGCCCCTGCCCGCTTTAGGCATTAGAACACCCCCGCGCTCGCCGTGCGCATATTTTAACCTTTTTGTGACTTCCGTCACTCCCGCGCGCAGCGGTCCGCATCCGCGAAGCGGATGCAGTGGGAGCAGGGGCTGCGCCCCTGCCCGCCGGAGGCATAAAAATAGAACGCCGCCCCTGCCCGCTTTAGGCATTAGAACGCCCTCGCGCTCGCCGCGCTCGTCACACATTTTCCCCGAAAATTAACCGCGAGTACTGATCGAAGATTTCGATGATCGGGATTCTCCAGCCGTGATTTTTGTAGAGACCGTCTCTCCTCATGGCATCATCCAGAATGGCGCAGTGGTGTATAATCCTTCCGGCACTGGAATATACGGGGTTGCCGCTTTTCAGTTCCCGCTCATATCCAAGAATTAATTGCCCAAGCTTTTCGGAACACCGCTTCGTCCAGTGAATGTAAAACGATGGATCTATTTCTTCCTTTGCCACTTCCGCCATGTATTCCTCGGCCACTCTTTTGCATTCCCGTAGAATTTTCAGACAGTCTGTGGCGGACAAATATCCTGGCT
The DNA here is from genome assembly GCA_031288455.1 of Puniceicoccales bacterium. Taxonomy (GTDB): domain Bacteria; phylum Verrucomicrobiota; class Verrucomicrobiia; order Opitutales; family JAIRKQ01; genus JAIRKQ01. The sequence goes on along the minus strand of JAITRI010000058.1, from coordinate 4,928 downwards.
TGCCGCCGCTGTCGTCGCAAAAGTGCACTCCAATGCGAGTGCGACCGCCGAGCTCTTCTATTTTTCGCCATTGCCACTGGCCAATGTGCCACACGTAGCGGTAGCCCAGCACATTCACCGATGGAATATCGTTAAAATCCGGCACAATTCCGTCTTTGGCGGCGCTAAGCATCATGTTCCTGTGGCGCTCGACTATGGATGCCACATGCGTCATCCTTACGCCGAACCTGATTCTGTTCTCGTGCTCAAATTTTTCAGCCTCCAGCGCTTCCCTGTGGTGCTCCAAGTTTTTTGGATTTACGTTTAGGTGCCTGGCTTTTTCGATTAGCAGCACCGTCGCACGCAAATTTTCCTCCAGGCTTTTTAAATCGTCATCCATGGAGATGCCATCGCGCTCCTCCGGTAAATCGGGCCCTTCGGCTGATATAATCACCAGCGTGTCGCGTTTCATGGCAGCGGATGGAAATGGAGGATAAGAGGCCCCCGCCTGCGCCACTGCTGCGGAAAATACGCTAAGCGGCACATTAGTCTCTGCGCATTGCCTCAGCGTCAACATTTCCATTTTTTCAATGACGGAAGACATCGGCGCACCAATTGGAAACGATTCGGCCGGCTTTTGCTCCACGGACGCGACGGGCCCAGTCATCGGCGCGGATGATGGCGTGACATTGACTCCGAAATTCATCCGAAAATTACCCATCAGTTTGTCGCCATCAATATCCATCGCACCAGGAAAATCTGGTGATCATTCATGGCAAACCATCGGCGTTGTCAAGAATTTTCGATATTAATCCCCACAAATGGCGTTCCTTGGCACTTAAAATTCAACGTGAGATGCCAGCACAGCAGCGGCTGAAGTGGCTGCCCGATCAGGGCTCGAACCTAAACAAACGGAGTCAGAATCCGTTGTGCTACCATTACACCATCGGGCAACAGCAAAGAGCATTCGCGCCCAGCGCGACTGGACGCATGCAAGCAATCGCACCATTTGTTTCAAGAAAAATATTCTCCGGCCACTTCCAATGGCATCCATCGCAGTCACAAATTCACATCAATGCCAACGGGAGCGTGATCGGACCCGAGAATGCTCCCGGCGATGAACGCGTCTTTGACCGCATTCTCAATGGCCCTGTCAACGATCACATAGTCTATCCGCCAGCCGACATTTCTATCGCGTGCGCCGCTGCGATAGGACCACCAGCTGTAGCATTTCTCCCTAGTTGGGAAAAATTTCCTAAACGTGTCCACGCCGAAATTTTTTAGCAAATTTTCCATGCCGCTGCGCTCCTCATCGGTGAATCCAGCGGAGAAATGATTTCCCTGCGGATTCGCCAAATCGATTTCTTCGTGTGCCACGTTCATGTCGCCGCACAGAATAGCGGCCTTTGTTTCGCTGATCTTAAGCAGCATCTTCAGCATTTCAACGTCCCAAACGTCATGTCTGAATGATAATCGCTTCAGTTCACTGCCGGAATTCGGAGTGTAGACGTTCACCAGCGAAAATGTTTCATATTCCGCGACAATCACGCGCCCTTCGCTGATGCCGGTGAGGCCATCGAGGGGAGTGTTGCAGTTCACTGACATCGGCTCAATTTTCGAAAAAATTGCGGTGCCGGAATATCCTCTCCTCTCGGCGCAGTTGAAAATCTTAGCGTATCCCGGCAAATTAATCTCTGGGATTGACGCACTGTCAACCTTCGTCTCCTGCAGACACAAAATATCCGGCGACAGAGCTGCCATCGACTCGTGAAAATTTTTCTTCAAAATCGCACGCAGCCCATTCACATTCCACGAAACTATGCGCATGGAAGAATGCTCACGTTTTTCAAAAAATTGTCCAGTTGGATCTTCAGCCGGCGCATGGCACGGACGGCGTCATTCCGTCGGCACGATTGTGCGCGTCGGCCGATTCCATGATGCGCCAAGCTCCACAGCGGCGGCAATTAGTCTTCGGCTAATTTCTCAGGAACCGGAAGCGGCGAGCTGACTTCTGGGCCCTTCAATTCCCTATAAATCTCCATTATGCCATCGCCGAATGTTTTCCCGAGCACAAGTGCCGTGAACACAAGCGTGAAAAAATCACTGCCATCCCTTGAAATCAGTGCGCCCGGGGCCACTTCATCCCTGATTGTGCTGTGCATGGCGTGATTTGGATCTGTGTATTTTTCGAAAATTGCAGCATTCGCATCCATGTGCATGTTCTGGAAATAGTAAAAGCGCCCCATAAGATTTAGCAGATGCACAGTGGAAGATGTCACCGATGCATCCTCAACCGCATAGGGATAAACCTCAGACACATTGCGATTGTCTATGTCTTTGTTTATGAGAAGCGGAGCGTACGGGACAAATTCGGTGCGCAATTCCTCCGATTTGAGAAAATATGGTCTTTTTGGTCCAGGAATAAATCCGAAAAGATCGTTCCGATATCGCGCCTCAATGGCAATTATTTTCTTCGGAAAACTATGTCCCTGTCCGTGGAGATATGCAAATACGCGATCGCACGCCTGCGCAACATTCAAATTGTCGGCAAAATTGGCGGTGACGCCGAATGTCAGCAGTTTGTTTTCTATGGATTTCACATCATCATTCTGCGATGTTCCCGTGAAAATATTTTTTACGCAATTCGAACAGAATACTTTTAGGAAACTCTCCACATCCGCATCGACTGTTACCGCATTTTGGGAGACCGTGAACGCATTTTCATCGCTGAATTTGTCCACGATGAACTTTTGCAATTCATCCACTCTGGTGGCCTTTTTTTGCTCCTGATTTTCGACTTCTGCCGCATCTTTTCCGCAGTTGAGCAACCTATGAATGGCGGCTTTATTTTCGGCAGTTATGCAATTCGCTACAATTAGGATGATGTCGATGTATATCCGATCAAACAGTCCCAGCAGCTCCCGCAGACATCCATTTGCTATGAAAAATTCCACGTCGCTGTTGGCAAATATCAAAAGCGCATAGATGGATAATTTCTTCGCCTCATGCAGCGTAATTTGTTCCCTGAAAAAGGAAAATTTCGTCTTCTTATCCGGGGCATCCGTCTGTTCATTGCCGAAGAAAAATGATAGATTCTCGCCCTTCAGCTGCTGTGTGATGTCTTCCGGAATGGCATTCCAGAGGTTACTTTCTGGAGCAATCGCCGCATCCGCCACTCTCAAAACCTCCGCCGTCCTGCCGGTTGCCAGTAGCGTCTGCCGGAAATTTGACACCTCGCCAGGGCACAGCATCGGCTCACGGCACTTCACCGAATGCACATGGCATTCATTCTCCACGGCGTTCGCTGGAATATTCTCAGATGTCTCCTCTGTGGCGCACACGCAGCCGGGCGCATCGCAAACAATAGCAGATTCCATTTGTCCTCCCTGGCGAGCATTGTGAAAAGAAATAACACATTGGCAATAATTTTTGCAAATTTAGTAAAAAATTACTCTCCGTGCGGGAAGATTCATCGCCAATGCAACTGAGAAGTGGCGCATGGAGCTGTCATCTATTTTTGGCTAATTTGGGTTGCGGTGGTTTGCTTTTCGGCTGTGAAAAATTATTCCTCTTCGCATAGGTTTCGTAGATCTTTTCTTTTCTTTCTTTCATTATGTTTTTGTATTCTGCCAAAGCTTTCCCTCCATTAAGGTATGGGCTTAGGTATAGCGATATTCGTCTCTGCTTATTGCTCTTAATTTTATTGGCGATGGATTTCTGCGCTGGCGATAGTCTCTTGGAGTGTTTACTTTTTGCTGCGACGCCGGCTGTTTGAGTGTCTTTGCTGTCAACGCGCTCATCATCCACCATATATTTCTGCGCAACGGCGTGAGTTGGGCTATTCGCATTTTTCGCCGGAATTTTCACGCCGTGAGCGGAAGCATCTTCCACTGCTCCTGCATTTTCATGCTCCATGGAATTGAGTTCCGTACTTTCCGCCGTTTCCGCGGATTCTGTGGCATCTCCAGCATCCGGATTCGGTGCCACATTTCCGTCCTTCATACTATTGGCATATGTGATATCTTCCACCGTTATCGCATTTTCATGCTCCATGGAATTGAGTTCTGTACTTTCCGCGAATTCTGTGGCATCCAAATCCAGCGTCACATTTCCATTAGCCATACTATTGGCGTATGTGTCTGCGGATTTTTTAGAATCATTTGGCGCGCCATGCACTAGCTGCAACGCGTACGATAGAGCATCCTTTTCGGCTTCATTAATATCTTTTCCATCGTTTACCTCGCATAGAAATCCAGTGATCCCCTTTAGCGCACAGGTGCGCGCACTATTCAGATCCATACCGTTCGAATAACCGATGTCGTAGCATTGGGTGTAAACATCGCGGGCAACTTTAGCCAGAGCTCTTCCGGCATTATCCCCGTGTTCTTTGGCATATGATAGTGCAGCGTCTGCTGTTTTGGTCCATTGGAGGATCGCATCCTCTGTCGAGAAAAAGGATTTATTGTGCTCTGATATTGCGCTGTAATTTTTTTCGCACTCTTTCATGGTTGCGCCGGCGGTTGATGCATCTAAACCTTTGGTCGCGGCAATTATATTGATGGCGTTATAGCGTACTTCTTTTTTGCAAAACTTACACGCGCGGTCCCAGTTTTTCCCGCATTTGAGGTTTTCAATGAGGTGCCCGAGTGCCACATCAAGCACATCCATCGCAGTGTCGCTAGGAACTCCAGCTTCCTCCATCGAAATATGGTATGCTAATGCTGTAATTAGCAAGCCTACATCAGCAATACCACAGCAGAGATGCTTGCTATCGCCGTCGAAGATATTGAGTATTGTTGATGAGTATTTTCCAATGAAAGTGGCTGCGGCGTCCGTATAATGGGGACTATTGAGTGGATTATTCCCCGAGAGCGCCTGGGCGAGTTCCTTCGCAGTATACCCTTTTCCCTCATCGTCCGTCGCTACGATTTTTTCTTGTGGGATGGATG